>NZ_JBHXJK010000023.1:68591-94947 GCF_042723255.1 Amycolatopsis thailandensis | reverse complement strand
GGGACCCAGGGTCCCTCAAGGAGGCCTTCACGGACATCACCTCCAGCAAGACACCTTTGCCTTACCCCTCAATAACCCGAAACGCCACTCACGACCACCTGCACCGACGCCCCACCCGGCGGGCTCTACCCGCCCGGACCCAAATTTCCCTTCCATCCCAACGTTTCGCCAGAAACTGACGACGTCTTCCGTTCATCGATCGTTCACTTCGAAATGGCTCGCCCGCGCGTCAAAAGAGTCGAACGGGCTGAAGGATCAAGCCTGTGAACGAGGGGGTGGGCCGGTGAAACGCCGTCTGTCGATCGGCCTGGCAGTGGTGCTGCTGCTGGCCGTGGTCGCCGTGATCGTCTGGGGTCGGGGTGGTGACGAGAACACCGCGCAGGGTACGGATCTGACCGCGGTGCGCGGGGTCATCGGTTCGGAGAAGCTGGCGTTCTTCTCCGACAAGCGAGTGGTGGACGCGTTCGCCAAGCACGGCCTCAAGGTCGAGGTGGACACAGCGGGCTCGCGGCAGATCGCGAGCATGGACCTCGGGCAGTACGAGTTCGCGTTCCCGTCCTCGTCGCCGGCCGCGCAGCGGATCCAGCGCGACCACAAGGTGACCGGTGTGCACACGCCGTTCCAGTCGCCGATGGCGATCGCGACCTTCGAGCCGATCGTGCACCTGCTGAGCGCCAACGGGATCGTGCGCAAGGGCGCCGGGGACTACCAGGTGCTCGACGTCGCGAAGTACCTCGAACTGGCGCAAAAGGGCACGCGCTGGGACCAGCTCCCCGCCAACACCGCCTTCCCGGCCCGCAAAAACGTGCTGGTCACGACCACGGACCCGCGCGAATCGAACTCGGCGGCGATGTACCTGTCGATCGTTTCCTTCGTCGCCAACGGGAACAACGTGGTCAGCACGCCCGAGGCCGAGGCGAAGGTGCTGCCCGGGGTGTCGAAGCTGTTCATCGACCAGGGCTACACGCAGAACAGCACCGAAGGCCCGTTCGAGGACTACCTCGCCGCCGGGATGGGCAAGACGCCGATGGCGCTGATCTACGAGTCGCAGTTCGTCGACAGGCTGGTCCGCGCCGACGGCTCGATCCGGCCGGACATGCGCCTGCTCTACACGGCGCCGACGGTGTACTCCAAGCACACGCTCGTCCCGCTGAAGCCGAACGGCGACCAGGTGGGCAGGCTGCTCGCGACCGACCCGGAATTGGGGAAACTGGCCGCCACCTTCGGTTTCCGGACCGGTGACCCGAGGCTGTTCGCCGACGTCGTCGCCGCGGCCAAGGCGCCGGTGCCCGCCGACCTGGTGGACGCCGTCGAGCCGCCGTCGTACGAAACGCTGGAGCGCCTGCTCGACGCCGTGAAGAAGCAGTACTGATGGACGATTTCACGCTCACTCCACCCGAACCGGTGGAGGCGATCCCGGCCGAGCGGGCGGCCGGTCTGGTCACCCTCGGACCGGAGGTCCACGCCGAGGTCGCGAAGCGCGCCGAGAGTTTCGCCCAGCGGCTCGAAGCGCTCGACGTCCGATCGCCCGAGTTCACCAAAGTCCTGGACGAGCTGCTCGCGGTCGGCGAGTCCGACATGCGCGCGGCGGCGACCGTCGCGGGTGCGCTGCTCGACCGTTCGGCCCGGGCGCTGGCGGAAACCGGTTCGCCGCAACAGCAGGCGACGGTGAGCCTGGCCGGGCTCAGGCGGACCGTCGCGGAGATCGACCCGGCGAAGCTGCCGATCACCGGGCGCAAGCTGATGGGCCTGATCCCGGTCGCGGGCAGCGCGAAGAAGGCGCTGGACCGCTACCGCGCGGCCAACGAACCGGTGAACGCGCTGGTCCTGGACCTGCGGGCCCGGCAGGACGTCCTGCGCCGCGACAACGCCGCGCTCAAGGGCGAACGAGAGCGGCTGTGGGGGACGCTCGGGAAGCTGTCCGAAGCGGCCGCGTTCGCCGAGGCCGTCGACACGGCTGTCGACCGTCAGGCGGGCATCTTCGACTTCACCGATCCCGCGCGGGCCAAGGCCTTGCGGGCGGACGCGCTGCATCCGATCCGGCAGCGGCATCAAGACCTGCTGACCCAGCTCGCGGTGAGCGCGCAGGGCTATCTCGCGCTGGATCTGGTGCGGCGCAACAACGACGAGCTGATCCGCGGGATCGAGCGGGCGGTGTCGACGACGGTCGCGGCGCTGCGGGTCGCACTGCTGGTGAGCGGCGCGCTCGCCGGGCAGCAGGACGTCCTCGACGAAGTCCGGGCCGTGCAGGCCACCACCGACGGGCTGATCAGGGCGAACGCCGAGATCCTGGAGCTGCGCGGTGCCGAGATCCAGCGCGCGGGCAGCGATCCGGCGGTGGCGGTGGCGACCATCCGCGAATCGTTCGACCGGATCTATCGCAGCATCGACGCGATCGACGAGTACAAGGCGGGTGCCGTCTCGACGATGGCGGCGACCGTGGAGGCGTTGTCCGGGGAGATCCGGCGGGCCGAAGACCATCTGCGCCGGTCTCACGAGACGGCGACGGCCGAGGGGGCATCGTGAAACGCTGGATGACGGCCGGGCTGGCGGCGCTTTGCGCGCTGACACTGGTTTCCTGCGATTCGAGCGAGGGCGGGACGCGGAGCCTGGGGGAGGCCGAGCCGGGCACGTTGCGGGTGCTCGCGGGCAGTGAGCTGGCGGACCTGCAACCGCTGCTGGAGCAGGAGGCGGCCGCGACCGGGGTCAAGGTCAAGTTCCAGTTCACCGGCACGCTGGAAGGTACCGAGTCGCTCGGAGGAGGGAAGGTGGACGGCCAGTACGACGCCGTCTGGTTCTCCTCGAACCGGTATCCCGCGGCGGTTCCGGAGGCGGCGAAACGGCTGGGCGAGCAGGTGAAGATCATGAGCTCGCCGGTGGTGCTCGGCCTGTCCGCGTCGGCGGCGCAACGGCTCGGCTGGACCGGGCGGCCGGTGGGCTGGGGCGAGATCGCCGAGCAGGCCGGGAAGAAGGCCTTCACCTACGGCATGACCGACCCGTCGGCGTCGAACTCCGGCTTCTCGGCCCTCGTCGGGGTCGCGTCGGCGCTCGCGGGCGCGGGCAACGCCGTCGACGCGCAGCAGATCGCTTCCGTCACCCCGAAACTGACCGAGTTCTTCAGCGCGCAGGCGATGTCGGCCGGCTCGTCCGGCTGGCTTTCCGAGGCCTACCAACGGCGGGCGAGCGGTCAGGATCCCGGCAAGAAGGTCGACGGCCTGATCAACTACGAGTCCGTCCTGCTGTCGATGAACGCGAGCGGGAAACTTCCCGAACCGCTGACGCTGATTTACCCGTCCGATGGCGTCGTCACCGCCGACTATCCGCTGACGTTGCTGCAGGGCGCGAATTCCGACGCGCGGGACGCGCACCGCAAGCTGGCCGAGCGGCTGCGCACACCGGACACACAGCGCAAGATCATGGAGACCACGCAGCGCCGCCCCGTGGTCCCAGGTGTCCCTTTAGGACAGCAGTTCGCGCAGAAAGACTTGGTGGAGCTGCCGTTCCCCGCGACGCAGCAGGCTGTCGACGCGTTGCTGGGCGCCTACTTCGACAAGATCCGACGTCCGTCGCGGACGCTGTACGTGCTCGACACCTCCGGTTCCATGGCGGGTGACCGGATCGAGTCGCTGCGCACCGCGCTGATCGGGCTGACCGGCGCCGACGGGTCGCTGACCGGCCGGTACCGGCGCTTCCGCAGCCGCGAAGAGGTCACGATGCTGCCGTTCGACACCGTGCCCGGCCGCCCGGAGACCTTCGCGGTGCCGGAAGGCGACCCGCGGCCCGCCCTGGACAAGATCAAGAGTTTCGCCGAAGGACTCGACG
The DNA here is from genome assembly GCF_042723255.1 of Amycolatopsis thailandensis. Classification (NCBI taxonomy): domain Bacteria; kingdom Bacillati; phylum Actinomycetota; class Actinomycetes; order Pseudonocardiales; family Pseudonocardiaceae; genus Amycolatopsis; species Amycolatopsis thailandensis. The sequence goes on along the minus strand of NZ_JBHXJK010000023.1, from coordinate 91,125 downwards.
CGAACGGCGGCACGGCGATCTACGACAGTCTCCAGCGCGCGTACGACATCATGGGCCCGTTGGTGGCGCGCGATCCGGACCGGTTCACGTCGATCGTCCTGATGACCGACGGGGAGAACGCGAGCGGCTCCACGTTCGAGGACTTCCAGCGGAAGTTCCCGTCGCTGCCGGAGGCGGTGCGGCAGATCCCGGTGTTCACCGTGATCTTCGGCGAGGGCGATTCCGCCGAACTCGGCGAGGTCGCGAAACGCACCGGCGGCAACGTGTTCGACGCGCGCGGTGACGTGCTGCCCAAGGTGTTCCAGGAAATCCGCGGCTACCAATGATCCGCTATCTCGGCTCCACGAAGAATCTCGCCGGCTGCGTCGGCGGGCTGATCGGCCTCGCGCTGTACCTGGCTGGCGTAGTCGGCGGGCTGTGGCCGCTGGTGGTCGCCGGGCTGTACGCCGTGTTCGCCCTGCTCGCGCCGCCCGAACGGGTCCGGCTGGTGCCGGTGGACGTCGTCGCCGAGGCCGGGCAGTTGCGCGCGGATCTCGGTTCGCTGGTCGACAAGGTGACCGCGCAGGCGCAAAGGATGCCGGAGTCCTCCGTGGACGGTGTGCGGCGGGTCGCCGGAATCCTCGACGACCTGTTGTCGAGGCCGGAGCGGCTGTCGGCCAGCCCCGACGTCCAGCACGAGGTCACCCGGCTCGCGCGGACGGATCTTCCGCTCTCCGTGCAGACCTATCTCAATCTGCCGTGGTGGTTCGCCGCCAAACGGCGGGCGAGCGGTGAGCCGAGCGCGTCCGATGAACTCCTCGCGCAACTGGAGCTGATGGAGACCGAGGCGCATCGCATCGCGGAACGGTTCTACGCGGGCGACCTCCATCAGCAGGCCGACCACACGCGATACCTGCGTGAGCGAGGCGAAAACGCCTAGCGCGGTACCGCTAGCGGCCGCCGAGCCTGGGCAGGGTCAGCGTGGTCACCGCTGTCGTCACCCAGCCCAGCAGGTCACCGAGCGGGATGGTGGACAGCTTCTCAGGCCATTCCTCCGCCAGCGTGTGCAGGACCAGGTGACCGTCGTGCGCCTCGACCGCGGTGAGCCGGATCCCTCGTGGGAGCTCCGGCAGCGGAAGCACGATCGGCTTGAGCCGTGCCGGCGGCCCGAACCGGCGGCGTCCGATGTGGACGGACATCGGACGGAGCACGACGGCGTCGCCCTCCACAGTGGACTCCAGCGCGAGATGGCCCCAGCGGGGGCGCTTTTCCCAGCGGATGTGGAAATGCCCATCGTCGCCGGGGGTCACGATGATGCCCGGCCTAGCCTCGGCCACGCGCGCTTGGAGAACCTCGGGGGACACCCGGATCGCCATCTTCACCTGTTCGGGGATGGCGGCCGGGGACGGAAGCGAACGGAGCCGGACGTTCGACGCCAGCACGGTGATGCGCCGCAGCGGCGTCTCGGGCCAGTCGACGTCCTCGACGACGATGCGGACGTCGCCGATCCGGCCGGTGGCGGCCAGGCTGAGACTGTCGGCCTGGTAGTCGAGCCCGGTCAGGGTGAGGCCGACGTCGTGGCCGTCCACTTTGGCGGTCAGCCGTCGCCCGACCAGCTGTTCGGTCACGGTCTTCAGCACCGCGGCCGGGGTCACGGGTACGTTCGGCAACAGCGCCCGCCCGGCGGCGGCCAGGCCGAACAGCTCGGGGAGGGGGTTCAGCTCGAACCATCTGCCGTCGCTCATTCGTCCAGTGTCGCCGAACGGGACGCCGAATGCCGCCGCAGGGGGTCAGCGGGCCGCGAAACGGGCGATCACGCCCGCCAGGATCACCCAGAACGCCGCGGCCAGACCGTAGTCGAGGATGACCGCGAGATTCGGGTCACTGACCGGGAAGAGACCCGGCCAGAACAACGCCAGCGGCTTGGCCAGCGCCTGGATGAAGATGAAGAAACCGTTGCCCGCGTTGGCTCCCGCGAGCACCATGACCATGTACAGCAGCTCGATGAAAGCGAACAGCGCGCCGATGCCGGTGATGACCCGCACGGCCGTGTTGCTCCTACTGGTGGTTCGCCATCTGGACATGGCGGAAAAGTTCCCGGATTCCGCCGTGACAAACGTTTCAACGGCGAAGTTGCGCCGATCGGCCGTACCCACGTACTCCTCGTAGGAGGTCGGTGACGGTCAGGAACCGGTCGGCCGGTCAGGTCGAGGATCGTCCAAAGGGGCGCTTCGCCACTGCCAGCCCGCGCGGGAAGACCGTCCGGGAAGATCCGTCCGGTCCGTCGCCCACAGCAACGCCGTCCAGGGGTCGACGTCGCCGGCGTCGACGTCCGGGAACATCCGCGCGAGCACCCGTGAACAGAGGTCGCGCGGCGGATCGAGGGTGACGCCGAGCCCCCTGGCCATGTCCTCGCCGTGGACCAAGACCTCGACGCACCCCATCCCGGCGAAGCCCTCGATGTCCGCTTCGCCGCTCGGGTGGTACGCGCGGACGTCCGGGTCCGTCGTGCGGAGGACAGCGCCCAGGACGCGGCCACCGACCGTGACGAACTCCAGCAGTTCCCACGGCTGCGCGGTCGCCTCGGCGACGGCTTCGAAGCAGACGAAACGCGGGAGCGACGGCCGGGCGATCAGCAGCCCCGCGTAGGAGATGAGGCAGTCGCCGAGATGCTCGGCCGTTTGCCAGGCGGTCAGTTCGCCGGTGCCCGGCACCGCCGACCAGTCACGGCCCGACGCCTGGCCCAGCCCGGCGGTCACACTCCCGATCGCGGCGTCGAGGTCGTCGGGGGTGACTGGCATCGTGGCATCAGCTCAAAGGTGTCGGGAACGCGACCGGACCGCGGCGGCCGTTCTTCCCGACCGCGCGGACACCGAAGAACACGTTGTCCTTCGACAGATCCACTTTAGCCTCGGTCCGGTCGCCGACCCCGATCGCGTGTGTCCACTCGGCCGCCGTGGTCTCCCGCCAGACGACCTCGTATCCGGCGAGATCCGGGTCCGTTCCGCGCCGCCACACCAGATCCGTGTCGTTCGTCAGCTGGTTGGTGCGGATCCGGACGTCCTCGGGGGTGCCGGGGGCGGTCGCCAGCGACCACAGCGTGGCGGCGTTCACCCGCGCGACCCTGGCGATGAACGGGAAGTCGCAGAACTCCGGCAGATCACCGAACCGCTTGCCGTTCTCCACCCGGACGTCCTGATGCTGATGCGCGTAATCCTCGTGCGGCTCGGTGAACCGTGCGGCCGGATACCCCTGCTCCAGGAACGGGATGTGGTCGCCGCCGCGGAGATACCGGTCGCGCCGGTAGATCACCCGCACGGACATACCGGTCGCGTCGTTCTCCGCGACCGACCGCGCGAACCGGGCCAGCTGACGGGACGGCGAATCGTTCTCGCCGCCGACCGCGCGCCGGATCTCGGCCTGTGCGGGGGTTTCCGACGTCGGCACGCCCTCGGCGAACAAGCGGATCGTGCGCGGGTCCCGCGTGCCGTCGTCCGCGCGGCTCGAACCGACGATGTCGTTGGTGAACATCGCCTGCACGTCCGTGCCCGCCGCTTTGTACCGCGTGGCCATGTGCCGCGCGCCGAACAGGCCCTGTTCCTCGCCCGCGACCGCCGCGAACACGATGGTCGCCGCCGGGCGGCGAGTGGCCAGCACCCGGGCGACTTCCATCGCGACGGCCACTCCGGAGGCGTCGTCGTCGGCGCCGGGGGCGTCCTTCACCGCGTCGAGCGGATCCGAACACCGCGAGTCGTAGTGGCCGGACACGACGTAGACCCGCTCCGGCGTGGTGGAGCCGCGCAAGGTGGCGACGACGTTGGTGATCGTGGTGGCGACGGGGATCCGGGGCGGGGCGGGCGGCTGCACGTACGACTGCAGCTCGACCGTCATCCGGCCGCCCGACCTTTCCGCGGACTCCTGCAGCCGGGCGAAGATCCAGTCGCGGGCGGCGCCGATCCCCCGGACGGGATCGGTCTGCGAGGACAACGTGTGCCGCGTCCCGAAGGCGGCGAGCCTGCGTACGGTGGCCTCGATACGGTTTTCGTCGATCTCGCGCAGAATCGCGCGCAATTCCGCGTCGGGTCGTTGCGGTGAGAGGGTTTCGCCGGGGCCCCGGTCGCCTGGTTCCCGTGCCCCCGCCGGGGTCGCGGTGGATGCCAGAGCGGCCGTCGAGAGCGCGGCCGTCGCGGACAGGAAAACTCGTCTGGACCTTTGCTCAGCCATTCTTCGTTCCTACGCGCCCGATCGTCGGACGTCTACCCGCCAGTGGCCAAGCACGGTGCCACCCACCGGATGGCGAACGGCGGCGACCGGTTGTTCAGCTAGGCCGGGCGGCGATCGCGGCCGCCGCCAAAGCGGCCGCGAAAAGCCCGTACGAGGCGAGCAGGCCGGTGCCGGAGGAACTCAGCGCGCCACCGACGGCCCGGCCGAGCAGCTGCCCGACGCATTCCGCGGTGATGACGGCGGTCGCCAGTTCCGCCGCGGTGAAACCGTTCGAGCCGGCGGTCGTGGCTCTGATGTACAGCCCCGGATAAGCCAGTCCGACGCCGATTCCGGCGATGGTCCAGGCGGCGAGGGCCACCGGGAACGAACCCCCGAACGCGACGACGGCGGTGCCGAGGGCGGTCAAGCCCAAACCCACGAAGGGAAACCGGGCCGAAGTGAACTTGGTGGCCACCAGGCTGGTCACCGCCCACCCCAGCGGGGCGGCGCTCAGGACGATCGCCGCCTGACCGAGGCTCACCTGGTACTCGCTCGTCAGGAGCACGGTGATCAGGCTGTCCGCGCCGAAGTAGCCGATCGCGAACAGCACCATCGCACCGAGCGCGGCGGGGGTTCCCGGCCGGAGACGTGCGGTTCCCGCGGGCAGGATCGCGACCATCCCGACGACGGTGATCGCGGCCCCGGCCAGCGCGAGCGGCCACCGGCCCATGCTGAACACGACGCACGCCGCGCCCAGCGGGATCGACAGCGTCCGCAGCAGTGGCCGCGGCGTCTCGTCGGAGGGTGGCTCGCCGCGGGCGGCGCGCACGACCAGCAACCGTCCGAAAAGGACGAACGGCACCGGCAGCAACAGTGTCCACCGCCAGCCGACGAGATGTTCCAGGCCGAGGGTGGCGGCCGGGCCGACCAGGGCGGGCAGGATCCACATCGCCGACGACGCCGCGACCACGCGGATCCGCAGCCGGTCGTCGAGATGCCGGATCGCGGAACCGACCCCGAAAACCGCGAGGAGGCCACTGGCGAGACCGGCGGAGAACTGGCCGAGCGCGAACATCCACGCCGTCCGCGACACCGCGGCGAGGAACAGCCCGCCGAGATAGGCGATCATCCCGGCGGCGAGTGTGCCGCGAAAGCCCAGGCGGGCGAGAACCCTGCTGGCCAAGGGAAGCGCGACGAACAGGCCCAGCGTCGAGCCGGCGATCAGGAGGCCGAGGCTGCTCCTCGCGTCGAGATCGGCGGCGACGACGGGCAGCAGGCTCGAAGCGACGAACCCGGTCACGGCGGCCGCGAACTCGAGCGCGACGATGCCCACCGCGAGGAACAGCGGCCCCGCGCGCCGGGTCTCGGTCACGTGTAGAGGTCTCGGTCGTACAGGTTGAGCTGAACCCAGACACCGTCGGGATCCTGGACGCGCATCGAGTACCCGAAGCCTTCGTCCATCAGCGGTCCCGGCTCGAATCCGGCCGCCCGCAGGCGTTCCGCGACGTCCTCCAGCGGTTCGGCGGCCTCGAAGGCCAGCTCGCAGCGGCCCACGTCGTCGCCGGACGACTGGTGGATGGCCAGCATCCCGCCCTCGGCGGGCAGTTCGACCCAGCCGCCGGGACGGGACGCCGCACCGGCCCGCAGGCCGAGCGCCTCGTAGAACCGCGTCATCGCGGCGACATCCGAGCTGTACCGGATCGGCATGACCTTCATCGTTCGCGTTCCTCACTGGTCCGCAGGTGGTCCTCCAGCACTCGTTCGACGAACGACGAGAGCGACTCGTCGGCGTCGACGGACGCGTGCTTCACCCGCTTGATGAGGTCGGGCGGCAGATAGACGTTGAATTGCCGTTTCTCGACCCGTTCCATGCTCGCATGCTAGCAAATGAGCACAAGCGGGATCGTGACCAGCGCCAAGGCCGCGCCGACCCACGGGACGGCGGTCAGCGGAGCGCCCAGGTCCAGTGCCCCGGCGGCGAAGGCGGGCGTGAGGCTGATGCCGAGCTGGAAGGCCGAGACCGTGGTCGCGCCGGCGAGGGTCGGGGCGGAGGCGGCGATCGTGAACACCCGCCCGTAGAGCGCCGGGTTGATCACGAAGGCCGCGACACCCAGCAGGAACACCAGCGGCACCACCGCCAAGGCGGTGTCGGCGAAGAGCGCGAGCAGCGCGGAGAAGACCGCGATGCCCAGGACGCCACCGAGCAGCGCGTGGCGTGGGCGCCGATCGGAGATCCGGCCGCCGACGGACAAGCCGACGAAGGCGCCGATCCCGAACAACGCGAGGACCGCCGGGATCCAGACCGCGGGGACGACGTCCGCCAGCATCGCCGACAAGTAGTTGAAGGACACCATGTACGCGGCGGTGCTCAGGATCGTGACCGCGTAGACGCCCCACAGGCGCCAAGACCGCATGGCCCGCAACTCACCCGAAAGGCTCGGGGCCGCGGACGCGGTGGCGGGCAGGCCGGCGGCGCAGGCGACCACCCCAAGGCCGGTGAGCGCCACGACACCCCAGAAGCCGCCGGTCCAGTCCGTGAGGTTGCTGAGCAGGGTGCCCGCCGGGCCGCCTGCCACCATGGCGACGCTGAGCCCGGCGAGGACGACGCCGGAGGCGCGGGCGTTGCGGTCGGGGGTCACCAGGCTGATCGCGGTCACGGCGGCGACGGCGAAGAAACCGGCGTAGGCGAGACCGGCGACGAACCGGGTGATCAGCAGGATCCAGTAGTCGTCGGCGAGCAGTCCGGTCGCGATGGCGGCGGCGAAGACGGCTTGCGTGATCATCAACGCCGTCCGTCGCGGCCATTTCAGGCTCAGTACGGCGAACGGCGGGCCGCCGAGGACGACGCCGAGGGCGAACGCGGTGATGAGCGCGCCCGCGGACGCCAGGGAGACGCCGAGATCGGCGGCGGCCGAGGGCAGGACCCCGGCCATCAGGAATTCGGCGCTCCCCATCGCGAACAGGCTGAAGGCGAGGAGATAGACCCCGGTGGGGAGCCGTTTGGTTTCTATCATGGCGCCAGCGTCGGCGCCTTCTGGCTGTTTCGGCAAAGAACTTTGCCGGAATCGGGACGAGCTGCTGTGCTGGCGGCATGGAGAGCCAACCCACTGTCACCGCGGCGATCGAGCTGATCGCGCCCCGGCTGCGTCGTGCCCGGGAGAAGAAGGGCACGACGCTGGTGGAACTCAGCCGTGCCACCGGCATCTCCACCAGCACCCTGTCCCGCCTCGAATCCGGACAGCGCAAGCCGAGTCTCGAACTGGTGCTGCCGGTCATCGCCGCGCTGGGCCTGCGCGTCGACGAGATCGTCTCGTCGCCGAGGGTGCTCGAACCGATCGAGGACAGCCGGGTCCTCATCCCGCTCACGCGCCACGAGAACGGGCCCCGGGCCTGCAAGATGACGATCCCGGCCGTCGACGACGAACCCCGGCCGCGCACGCACGACGGCCGCGAATGGCTTTACGTGCTGCGGGGCAGGTTGCGGCTCGTGCTCGGCGACCAGGACGTCGTCCTCGGTCCCGGCGAGGCCGCCGAGTTCGACTGCCGGACGCCGCACTGGTTCGGCGCCACCGGCCGCGGGCGGGTCGAAGTGCTCAGCCTGTTCGGCAAGCAGGGCGAACGGATCCATGTCCGCGCCCGCACCCGGTGACGTCAGGCGCGCGCGGGGGAGAGGCGGATCGCCGAGACGAGGAAGAACAGGCCGCCGAGGGCGGCGTATCCGGCCAGGTTGACCAGTGACGCGTCCGGCTGCGCGGCTTGCAGGACGAAGGACGTCCCGGCGACGGTGGAGATCGCCCCGCTGGCGATCATCGCCCCTTGGCCACCCAGCTTGCGGCGGCCGACGCCGACGACGAGCTGGACGAGACCCGAGACGACCGCCCAGGCGCCCCACACGCGCAGTACCGCCGGGATGCCGGAGGTGACGGCGATCGCGAGACCGATGCCCGCGAGCCCGCTGATCGCGATGTTCACGTACAGGCCCAGGGCGGATTTCGGGTCTCGGGAGGTGCGGAGGTCGACGAGGGCGGCGACGACGTCGAACAGGGGATAAAGCACGAGCAGCGCGACGCTGATCGGCCCGAGCTTCGACGCGCTGGTGAACAGCAGGCCCGCCCACACCAGGGCGAAGCCGAAGCGGACGAAGTACAGGCGCCGCAGAGCAGGCGCGACGACGGTTTGGGTGCTCACGGGAGCTCCTAAGGAGAGGAGAACGTTCGGTCTACTTGGATACACGCTGGCAGTTCGCTGTCGTCGCGTCAAGACCGAACGTTCTATCCCGTAAGATGCCGGTAATGACGAACGTCCGCGGTCAGGCCTCCGAAGCGCGGTCCAGGCTGCTCACCACGGCGACCAGGCTCTTCTACACGGAGGGCATCCACTCCGTCGGCATCGACCGGATCGTGGTCGAGGCGAAGGTGACCCGCGCGACCCTGTACCGGCACTTTCCCGGCAAGGACGACCTGATCGTCTACTACCTGCAAGAAGCCGACCAGGCCTTCCGCCGCCAGGCGGACGGGATCCTGGCCAGGGGGTTGCCGGCGTTCGAGACCCTCCGGGCGATCGCCGAATCCATCGCGGAAGGCATCCGGTCGCCCGGTTTCCGCGGCTGCGCCTTCCTCAACGCCGCTGCGGAATACCCGGACCCGGTCCATCCCGTGCACCAGGCCGTCCTCGCCCACCGTGAATGGTTCTCGGGCGTGATCACCGACGTGCTGACCCGCGCCGGGAACGCGCCGGCCGGTCCCGCCACCCGGCGCTTCGTCCTGATGCGGGACGGAGCGATGGCCACCGGCTGCCTGTCCGACCCCGAACCGATCTGCGAAACCTTCCTTCAGGGAATCGACGACCTTCTGCGGCAGCACGTCGCTTCCTAGGCCGCGAGCACGGTTTCTTGATCGGCTATCTTGCGGGCGTGGACATTCAGGTGATCGAGGGCGAGCTGGTCGAGGTAGTGACGGACGCCGTCACGGGAATGGAGCGGCGGGCGTTCGGGGAGTTCGTCGGGCCGCAGGGTGAGCTGGCCTCGTACGCCTTCGGCTGGACCACCGGATCGGATCCGCACGTCGCTCGTCTGTCGGTCGGGATCGGCGCGGGCAACCCGGGCGGCGGGACCTTCCACGCCGTCGTCTTCGAGCACGAAGACGGGCACGCGTTCTCGCTGACCGACGACCCGTTCGAGCGGGTGCCGCAGGGCGGCCCGGACCTGACCGCGGGCGAGGCACGTGCCCACGGGGACCTGCCGTTCGTGTGGTGGGTCGCCGACCGGGTCATGGAACGCGATCGGCGGGCGTGGTGGATGCGGCACTGGTTGCTGGGCACCAACTGTGTCCAGACCCTTGAGGTCTTCGAGCGCCGCGAGCCGATTCTGCTCGTCCAGCACGACGCCGATGACGACCTGTGGCAGCTGATCGGCGCCTCCGGCACGGACGGCGGCACCGGCAAGATCGGGCATCTGTACCACGCCGTCGACGAGGACCAGACCTTGCTCGACGTCCTCGACCTGCCGCCCGGCGGCGGCGCGACCCGAGCGGGCGCCGGAAGTCCGTGGACGGGCCGCGCCTAAGGCTTGTATCTCCCCCGAGGGGAGGTGCGAGGGTGGCGACATGGACGACGCCTGGTACTCGATCGGGGAGCTGGCCCGGCGGACGGGCTTGACGGTCAAGACCATCCGCTTCTACTCCGACCGCGGCGTCGTGACCCCGTCCGGCCGCACCTCGTCCGGTCACCGCCGCTACGGCGCCGACGCGCTCGCGCGCCTGGAGCTCGTCCTCACCCTGCGCGAGCTGGGACTCGACCTGGCCACGATCCGGAAGGTCGTCGACAGCGAAGCCGCCCTTCCCGAGGTCGCCGCGGCGCACCTCCAGGCGCTGGAGGTGCAGATCCGTGTGCTGCGCCTGCGTCACGCGGTGCTGACGGCGGCGACCAGACGCGGGTCCACCCCCGAGGAGATGACACTCATGCACAGGCTCGCCAAACTGACCCGGGACGAACGCCACCGCTTGATCGGCGACTTCCTCGCCACCACCTTCCGCGGGCTCGACTATCCCGGATTCGCCGGGATCGCCCGCTCGATGACACCCGAACTGCCCGACAGCCCCGAGGCCGAACAGGTCGCAGCCTGGGTGGAACTGGCCGAACTGTCCACGGACCCGGATTTCCGCGCCCTCATGCGGCGCCTCGCCGAGCAGCACGCCGCCGACCGCATCGACGTCGGCCCGCGCCGCGACCCGGTGGCGGACATCCGCGACGCCGTCGCCCCGGCCCTGGATTCCGGCGTCGACCCGAACTCGCCGGAAGCCGGTCAGGTCGTCGCCGCTCTCACTTCGCGCCACCGGCCCGACGACCTTCTGGCCTGGCTGTACACGGCCACCGACTCCCGCCGGGAACGGTATTTCGAGCTGCTCGCCGTGATCAACGGCTGGGCGGCTCCGGACAGCCTGGCGCCGGTGTCGCACTGGCTTTCCCAGGCCCTGAGGGCCTCGGAGAGCCGCGGAGGTTCCTTGAGTCGCTGATCGTCCCGAATGCGGCATTGGGAACAAGGAGCTGTGTTGTGAAAGTGGCTTTCGCGACACGCGCTCAGAGCCCGACAACTTGCGCGTATTTCGCTGGCGCAACGCGCCCGGTCCGCGGTCCAATCAGGGCGTGAACAGCGACTTCGCGCCACCCGCCGACCTGGCTGACCGCGTCAGCCGGGTGTGGCGGCGCGAAGGAGAACTGCCGGCCTCGTTGCCGCAACCGGCGGTGGACCTGCTGGTGTTCGCGGACGGTTCGGTGTGGCTGACCGGGCCGGAGACCGAGGCCAGGACCGGGAGCCTGACCGAGCCGTTGACGGGGGTGCGGTTGCGGCCGGGGACGTGCGCCTCGGTGCTGGGGATCGCCGCGGACGAGGTGCCACTGGCGGGGATGCCGTTTCCGGGGGAGGGGCTCGACGCCGCGTTGCGGGCGTTGCGGGCACCGGCCCGGCCTGCCGATCCCGCGATCGGGCGAGTTCTCCAGGCCATCCGCGCGGACCCCGGGGCGCCGGTGTCCCGGCACGCGGCCGGGTTGTCCGAGCGGCAGTTGCGACGCCGGTTCCTGGTGGCTGTCGGGTTGAGTCCCAAGGCGTACGCGCGAGTGGTGCGGTTGCACCGGGCAATGGCGCTGGCGCGGGCGTCCTCGGCGCCGGACTGGGCGGAGATCGCCGTCCGCAGTGGATTTTACGACCAGCCGCACATGATCGCGGAGTTCCGGCGTGCGGTCGGGTCGTCGTGTGTCCGTTTCTTCCAAGCGGCGGCCGTCGGCGGGTAGCACGCTGTGGGGTATGTCCGTCGAGGAGATTTTCGCTTTCCACAAGCAAGACGTGGGTCCGGTGCGGTTCGCCGAGTCGTTCGGCGGCTGGGTGGTCACCCGGTATTCCGAAGTGGACAGAGTGCTCACCGACCACGCGGTGTTCTCCTCCGACGAGCTGCGCCACAGCACCGGGGAAATCCCGCACGGTTCGAACCCGTTGCTGCGCGGTCTGCTGGCGATGGATCCGCCCCGGCATCACGCGTTGCGCCGGATCGTCAGCCAGGTTTTCACTCCGCGGGCCGTGTCGTCGCTGGAGCCGTCGATCACGTCGAAGGTTCACGCCCTGCTCGACTCGGCGGGGGAGAGCTTCGACCTGATCGCGGAGGTGGCGTACCCGTTGTCGGTGCACACGATCGCGGGTCTGCTCGGGGTGCAGCCGTCGCGGTGGCCGGATTTCGTCCGATGGACCGAGGCCATCACGTCGTTCTTCGGCACCTTCACCGCCGACGAGGCTCGCCGGACCGCGTATCACCGGGCGTGCGAGGAAATGGGTGACTACTTCCGCGAGGAGTTCGAGCGCCCGTCAGGCATCATCGCGACCTTGATGGCGTCGGGCCTCGCCGAGGACGAGCTGCTCGACTTCTGCGCGCTGCTGCTGATCAACGGCCACGAGACGACCAAGACCCTGCTCGTCAACGCCGTCCTTTGCCTTGCCGCCCGGCCGAAACCGGCCGACCTGCGCCTGGCCGTCGAGGAAGTCTCGCGTTACCTGCCGCCCACGGGCGGAACGGACCGGTTCGTCACCCGGCCCACCACCCTCGGCGGCCAGGAACTCCGCCCGGGCCAGCGAGTGGTCGCGATGATCACGGCGGCCAACCGTGACCCCGAGGTCTTCGCCGACCCACACACCTTCGACCCGGACCGGACGCCCAACCCCCACCTGTCCTTCGGCCACGGCGTTCACTTCTGCCTGGGCGCCCACCTCGCCAGGATGGAGGTCCGCATCGCCCTCACCGCCCTGTTCGACCGGTCCTGGCGGATCACGGATCTGGACACCCGGCGGACTCCGGTCGGCATCGACGTCCTGAAGGTCACCCTTGCGGCTCGGTCGCGGGAAGCAGTTCCCGCAGCATGGCCAGCAGCTCCCGCCGGTCCCCGGCGCCGAGTTTCCCCCGGATCCGGGCCATGTGGTGCTCCACGGTCTTCCCCGAGATGAACAGTTCGCTCCCGGCCTGCTTGTACGTCAGCCCGTCGACGACCAGCCGGGCGACCTCCAGTTCCCGTTCGCTCAAGGCGCTCAACCCGGTGGCCGCGACGGGTTCCGGAGCGCGCCCCTGGAACTGCCGGGCCGCTTCGAGCAGCTGGACCATCGCCTTCCGGTCCGAGGTCCGGATCGCAGCCTGCCCGGCCAGCCGCGACGCGTCCCAGGTGAGCCCGAGTTCGTGCAGCTCCGAAGCGGCCGACGTGATCGCTTCGGGATCGAAGGTCCCGGTCAGGACCGCGAGCCAGCCGGTCGCGGCGGCGGCGAGGGCCGCCGGATAGCGGCCGCAAGGCGCGAAAGCGTTCAGCGCGGCCAAGTGTTCGCCCGCCGCGGCGTGATTCTCGACGGTGATGGCGGCGTGCAGTTCGTGCCAGCGCAGTGTGGCTGTCCACAAGGGAGGGTTGCCGAGCTCGTCGAGCATGGCGTGCGCGCGCTCCAGCTGACCCGCCAGTTTCGCGCTCGCGTTGCCCCGTGCGGCCGCGATCGCGAGTTCTCCCAGCGGCAGCAGTGAATACAGGTCGGGCTGCTGCCGCATCGACGCCTGATACGCCCGGTCCCAGGACCGTTGCAGGCCGGGAAGATCACTCGCCCGCCGGGCCAGGCCCAGTTGCAGGGTGGCGGCGAACAGTTCGTCGCGCGCTTCGAGGCCGTCCGGCGGCATCAGGGACTCGGCGGCGGTCTTGAGGTCGCCCGCGGTCATCGCGACCCAGCCGAGCAGCAGCCGATGCCGTTTCGCGAGCAGGTCCCCGCCGATCCGCCCGGCCACCGCGCGGCTCAGCACTGATTCGGCCAGCGCGAGTTCGCCGGAATGCAGGCCCACCAACGCCGCGAGGGCGGCGGGGCTGTCCGGCAGCGGCGCGGGCGCTCCCGCCGATTCCAGCATCGAAGCCGCGCCCAGCAGGGACGACAGCGTTTCGGTGCCGCAGCCGGACACCGAGTCGGTGATCGCGCGCGCCGTCCGTGATGCGGCGCCCGCGAACAGGGTCGGGACTTCGGGGGTCTCCAGCACGCCGCGGGCGGCTTCGAGTTTTCCGGTGCCCAGCAAGGCGATCGCGGCGAACGCCTTCGAACCGGCCCGGCCCGACCATTGGTACAGCTCGGCGCTGTGCGCCAGTTCCCCGCGATGCGCCAGCACGGTCGCGGCCACTTCGGCACCGGCCGCCCTGGCGTCGGCGGCATCAGGATCGTCGGTACTTCCGAGCATCCCGTCGCCGAGCCGGAGCGCGGTGTCGAGGTCCCCGGCCAGCGCGGCGGCGTGCGCCCAGCCGACGGTGAGCGCCGCGCCGCGCCCACCGGCCTCGGACGCGGCTTCGTAGAACCGCGCCGCGAGTTTCGTGTCGTCGGGCATCGCCTCGCGCGCGGCCGCCTCGAAGGCCGCCGCCGCGCTCGCGCCCGAACTTCCCGTTCCCAGCAGGGATCTGGCGAGGTCGAGTACCGGAAGTCCGTCACGCAGCTGGAGTTCCAGCAGTCGTTGCAGCACCGTCAGCCGTCGCCCCGGCGAACCCCAGGTCCGGACGGCTTCGGCGGCGATCGGCAGCAGGACGTCGTCCTCGCCGAGAAGCCCTGTCGCCCTGGCGCCGTCGAAGATCTCGGGCAGCCCCTCGCGATCGCGGTTGAGCAGCGCCGCCAGGAGATCGAGATTCCGGCCGGCGCCCGCTTCCGCAGCGATCAGGAACCGGTGCACGTCGTCGTCCAGTTGTTCCAGCTCACCGCGGAAGTCCGCGAGCTGCCCGGTGACCGCCCGGAGCACGAGTCCCGGCACACCACCGGTTCTGGCGTGGACGTCTTCGGCCGTGGCCGCGTCGCCACCGGCGTGCTCGACGAGCCGCCGGACGTCGTCGACGCCGAAAGCACCCAAAGCCACCGACCTGCCGAAGGAATCGGCGAGCGCGCGCAACGTGGTCGTCCGCGCGGTCGGCCGGAAGGCCAGGACGACGGGCGCCGTCGTTTCCTCCGCCAGCGCCTTGATCTTCGCGATCTCGTCGTCGCCGAGCTGATCGGCGTCGTCGACGAGCATCGCTTCGACCCCGGCGCCCGCGTAGTGGCGTCCGAGCAGGGCGAGCAGATGGGTCTTCCCGTGCCCGCCGGGGGCGACGACGGTGACCCGCACCGGCAGTTCCGGGGCGGCGGTCACCTCGTCGAGCAGGGGCCGGGCACCCGGATGGATGATGCCGGGCTTGTCGAGCAATGCGTTCAACAGCGACCTTCGGGGGATGTGTGCGTGGCGCCGGGGGTGGACGGCGCGCACGAGCTCGAGGTGGCGGGAGGGGCTTCGGGACCCTTGTCTGCGGTGGCTTCTCGAGTGGTCAGGGTGAAGAACAGGGTGGTCGCGGCGAGCACCACGACCGCGGCTCCGGCGACGATGGGCTTGCGCCGGCTGAGCAGTTTCGCCGCCCCGGTGGGTTCTGGCAAGGGGAACGGGGTGATGTCCACCGGCGGCCGTTCTGGCCGCTCGGTGAGTTCTTCGAGCGGGTCCACCCGGGGGAGCAGGGTGGTTTCCACGGTTTCCACCGCGGCGAGGGCATTCGATCGCGGACCGCCGGGTCGGGGAACGTCACGTCGCGCGGCGATGTTCGCCGCACCGGTCGCCACGGTGAGCACCGGGTCGCTCGAAGCGAACACGGGGCACGGCGTGCGGCCGGAGACCGGTGGCGCCTCGCCGCAGAGCACGATGCCCGCCAGCGCCTGCGGCGGGATCCCGGCGCCGTGCGCGAGTTCGAAGACCTTGCCGACGGCCTCACCGGGGTCGACGCCTTCCACCGTCTTGACCGGCTGCCACCCGTTGCCGCCGGTGGCGGCGATCGTGACCACCGCGCCGTCCGGGCCGAATTCGCAGACACCGGCGGTGACCTCGCCGCGCGGGGCGAGATACGCGTGCAGTGCGGCGACCGGCGCCGGTACCAGTGCGGCACGGGGGAACCCGGCTTCGGCCAGCGCCCGGCGCAGCAGGTCACGGCGGAACGAGCCCCAGCCGACCGGATGCGTGAGCACGATGTGCCGCGGTTTCTCGCCGAAGCGCTCGGCCGCCTGATCCACCGCGGCGTCCACGAGGACAGCGCTGAGGGATTCGGCCGGGAACCGCTCGCCGCCCACGATCACGGGGACGTCGTCGCCGACCCGTTCGTGGAACCCGGTCAGCAACCGGGCGGGCGCGGACAGACCCGCTTCGACGGCGGCGTCCCCGGTGAGCAGGTAGCCGTCGTCGTCGAGGAACACCGCTGTCGCCGCCGACGGACCGCGCGCGCCGAGCCACGACGGCTCGGGCGCGCCCCAGCCGTCGCCGGAGTCCACGCAGGTGGCGGCGGTGGTGCGGGTCGAGGCGATATCGATGCCGAGGACGTAGGGCAACGAGCATCCTCCTTCGCTTGACCAGCCCCTAAGGACCAAATAGGGCCACTCACCTGAATGGCTTGACCCATCCGGGTGAGGGTTGGCATTAAACCCAACGGGATGCGTCTCGGTTAAGCCCCTAACGCCCTAACGATGTCATACCGATCCCCTATTGGCTGAGTGGGAGACGACCAGGAGTGATCCCCGATGTGCCCAGAGGTACCGGCTCACTAACTTCGGTGACCTGCGCTCAGCCGTGCCCTCCGGCCGCTGTGCCAGCCCCCACCGACCTAGACCCCGGGAGAGTCCTTTCATGGGTTCCGTCCAGACCCTGCACGACTTCACGCTGAACCTGCTGAACGACACCGCCGCCCGCGCGGCGTTCGCCAACGACCCGCAGCAGGTCCTGGCCGACGCCGGCCTCGGCGACATCAACGCCGCCGACGTGCACGAGGTCGTCCCGCTGGTGCTCGACTTCGTCCCGGTCGAGACCGCCACCGACATCACCGGAACCACCGCGGCCGCCGCCGACAACCTGGCGGGCTTCGGCGGCGTCGCGAACGTCGTCAACGGCACCGACGGCGAGTGCGCCGACGGCGTCCAGGGCGCGATCGACCAGCTCACCGCGCTGACCGCCGGCCTCCCGGTCGCCGTCCCCGGTGTCGATGGCCTCCCCGCCGTCCCGAGCCTCCCCGGCGCCGGTCTCCCGGGTGTCCCGGCCCTGCCGGAGCTGGGCGCTCTGCCGGAGCTCGGTGGCCTTCCCGCCGTCCCGGCCGTGCCCGCCGTCGGCGACCTGCCGGTCGACCTCCCGGGTGTGCCCGCCGTCCCGGCCGTCTCCGACGTGACCGACGTGTCGAACGCCGCCGCCGGCGTGACCGCCCTCGCGCAGAACACCGTCGGCAGCTTCGGCCTGACCGACGACCTTTCGCGTGGCCTCGACGCGGGCTCCGTCGCCCAGGCCGGTGACGTCGCCACCGGCGCCGTCGACACCGCGACCGACCTGGCCCACGCCGTCCCGGCCGTGGACACCGCCGGGCTCCCGGCCGTCGACTCGGTCCCGGCCGTCGGCGATCTGAACAGTGACCTGCCGCGCGCCGACGGTGTCGCGGGCGGTGCCCCGGACTTCCTGTCGACCGTCGGTGACCTGACCAGCGTCATCGGCCAGGCCGGCGTCGCCGACGTCACCACCAAGGTGCACGACATCGCGGGCAAGGCGCACGACATCGGCAACGGCAACGGCATCGCGAACGACGTGACCGACAACGTCGCGACCGACGTCACCGACAACGTCGTGAACGACGTCGCGAACCACGCGGGCGTCAACGACGTGCACGACGTCGTCTCCGGTGTGGCCAACAACATCGGCCAGGTCGGCGACGTCCACATCGGCGACATCGCCTCGGGCAACGACATCCACATCGGCTGAGCTGAATAACTTTCATCTCTTGTCGTGTGCACGGGCCCCGCGATCGCACCAGGTCGCGGGGCCTTCGCGGCATGTTGGCCCATGCCACATTGATTCCGCGCTTGGTTAAGGGAACACTGCATCCCCGTGACAGCCCCCGCCTGGCTCGACGTGCTCAACGAGACCTTGGACGCCTGTGCCGCCCACGGCCGCGCCGACCTGGCCGAACGCCTCCGGCGCAGACGTGACCGGCAGGCACCGGGCACCCGGATCGCGGTGGTCGGTTTTCCCAAGCAGGGCAAGGGGTACCTGCTCAACGCGCTGCTGAACGCGCCGGTCTGCGCGGTCGGGGACGCGAGTACCCCCGCCGTGCCGACGGAGATCGGGTACGCCGCCGATCCCGCCGCCACCCTGGTCGGGCACGGCCGGGAAAGCGTTCCGGTCGGTGACCTGGCCAAAGAGCTCGAAGTCCGGCCACCCGGCTCGCTGCGCCGGGTCGAAGTCGGCCTGCCACGCGAACTTCTCGGGACGGGCCTGGTGCTGGTGGACACCCCCGCGATAGGGGATCCCCGATCCCCGCGCACGGCGGCCACCCTCGACGTCCTCGCCGACGCGCACGCGGTGATCCTCGTCTCCGACGCGACGCAGGAACTCCAGCCCGCCGAACTCGCGCTGGCCCGGCACATCCGGACCTGGTGCCCGGCGCTCGTCCTGGCGCTGACCAAGATCGACGTCAGCCCGGACTGGCGCGAACTCGCCGCGCGCAATCGCACCGCGCTGTCCGAGACCGGTGTCGTCGCCGACGTCTTCCCGGTGTCCGCGACGGTGCGGCAGGCCGCCGCGAAGGCCGGTGACGCCGTCCTCAACGGACAGTCCGGTTTCCCGGAACTCCTGAACTGGGTGGGGGAACAGGCCGCGCGCCCGATCGAGCGCACCCGGGCGCTCGCCGCCGCGGTGAGCGTCCGCGCGGCCGCGGTCGAACTGGTCGAGACTTTGCAGACGCGGCTCGACGCCGTCTCGCGGGACAACGGGATCGACCAGGTCACCCTGCTGCACCAGGCACAACGGCGTAGCGAGGAGTTGCGGCGGCAGAACGTCCGCTGGCAGAACATGCTTTCGGACGAGATCACCGATCTGGTCTCCGACGCCGAATACGACCTGCGCGAGCGGACCAGGGTGATCGTGCGGCACATCGACCGCACCTTCGACGAAGGCGACCCGGTGCGGATCTGGCCGGATTTCCAGACCTGGCTGGAAGAAAACCTCGCCGAGACCGTCGAAACGAACTACAACTGGGTTTCCGACCGGTCGACCTGGATCGCGCACGCGGTCGCCACCACTTTCGGGCCGCACTACGGCCAAGCCCCCGAGCTGCCGCTGACCGGCTCCGGCGTGGACTCGATCCCCGAGGTCGGCGCCCCCAAGATCGAACGGTTCAAGATCGGGCAGAAACTCTTCACCGGACTGCGCGGCTCCTACGGTGGCGTGCTGATGTTCGGCCTGGTCACCAGTCTCGCCGGACTGCCGCTGATCAACCCGGTGTCCCTCGGCGCCGGTGTCGCCTTCGCCACCAAGAGCGTGCGCGACGAGGGCGGGATGCGGCTCCAACGGCGCCAAGCGCTGGCGAAGGCCGCGGCGCAGCGTCATGTCGACGACGTGTTCATCCGGTTCAGCAAGGAGATCAAGGACGAGGTCCGCCAGGTGCAGCGGCGCCTGCGCGATCATTTCACCGCGCTGTCCGACCAGCTGGCCGAAGACCTGACCCGCCAACGGGAATTGATCATCGCCGGCTCCGCCGAACGCGACCGGCGCACCCAGCGGGTCAAGAAGGAGATCGACAGGCTCGCCGCCCTGCACCGGAAGGCGGGGGCGCTCGGCAGCGGCGCCGCGCCGCGCCGGGAGCTCTCCGCGTGACCGCCCTGGACGTCCGGGAACTGCTGAACGAGGCCGCGGCGCACTACCGGGACCGTCCGCACGCGGTGGCGATGCTGAGGGAAGGCCTGGAGCGGCTGGAAGAACCGCTGCGGGTCGGTTTCGTCGGCACGCCGGGGACCGGGAAGTCCACTTTGGTCTCCGCGCTGTCGGAGTGGCCGACGCGAGCTTTGCGGGAGATCGATCTGTTCGACACCCCGGCGCCCGCCGAGCACGTCGACGCGACGGTGCGCCTGGTGCGCCACCTCGAACCCGACGAGCTGGCCGGTACCCGGCAGGTGGGCGGTTCGGCGTTCGCCCGCCAGACCGCGGTGAACACGGTGCTGGTGCTCGGCCGGGCCGACGAGGTCGGCGCGGGCCGGATCGACGCCTTGCTCACCGCGAAGCAACTGGCCAGGCGGGCTTGGCGGGAGGATCCGGATTGCGCGGGATTCCAGGGAGTCATCGCGGTCGCCGGGCAACTCGGTTACGCGGGACGTGCGCTGCGCGACGACGAGTTCGAGGTGCTGCGCGCGCTGGCGTCGGTCTCCCGCCCGGAGCTGGAGCGCCATCTGCTGTCCGTGGATTCCTTTGTGGACGATCCGTTCCCGCTGCGGGTCTCGCCGGAGTCGAGGAAACATCTGGTTTCGCGGTTCGGGCTCTACGGCGTCCGGCTGGCGATCACCCTGATCCGCACCGGTAGCGAGAGCAGGCTGAAGCTTTCGGCGGAACTCGTGCACCGCAGCGGTCTCGGCGATCTTCGGGACACGCTCGCCGGATGCTTCGTCGCCAGGGCGGAGGCGCTGAAGGCGCGCACGGCGGTACTGCGTCTGGAGGGTCTGCTCGCCGCCGAACCGCTTCCGCACGGCGACCGGCTGGCCGCGCGGGTGGAACGGTTCGCCGCGGCCGCGCACGACTTCCGGGAACTGCGGCTCATCGCCGGCATCCGCGGTGGGCGCACGACGTTGTCCGGGGAGATCGCCGAGGAGGCCGCCCGGTTGCTCGGCGCGCAAGGCCTCGCGCCCACCGAGCGGCTCGGCCTCGAACCCGCCGCGGATCCGGCCGAGATCCACGCGGGCGCCGAAAGCGCGCTTGTCCGCTGGCGGCACGAGGCGGAACGGGCCGACGCCGCGCACGCCGAACGCGCCGCCGCGCGGGTGATCGTGCGTTCGGTCGAAGGACTGCTCAGCCTTTTCGTGGCTTGAGCCGGCGTGGGCTGAAAGGGCCCTTCCCCACATGCGACGTGGTGAAAGCGGCCTTCGCCGCGTGAGATGAGGGGAAAGTCCCCTTCAGCCCTCGGTCAGGCGTTCCCGAGGACCCGGCTGACGGCGATCTCGATGACGACGCGTTCCGGGTTCGGCTTGGGCTGCCGGTAGCGCGCGGCGTAGCGGTTCTCGGCGTCGCGCACCGACTCCGGGTCTTCGCGCAGCACCGCGCGTCCCTCCAAAGTGGACCAGCGCGGTCCGTCGATCTGGCAGGCCGCGACCGGAATGCCCTTTTCGCCCGCTTCCTTGATCATCCGGGCCTTCTTGGACGAGCGGAACGTGATCACGCGGGCGATCCCGGCCTCGAAGTCCACCGTGACGCCGACCGCGACGACGTGCGGGGTCCCGTCGGGGCGGACGGTGGTCAGGGTGGCGAGGTGGCGCTCGGTCCAGAAGTCCCGGAAGGACTCGTCGCGCGCACTCAAGTCGATCTTCATGGGGTCAACGCTAGGGCACCGTTCACGAAAGCGTCATTTGAGGTAATAGTAAGGAAACTTTCTTAACTCTCTTGTTTTTGGCCGATCCGGCTGTCACTCTCGAAACGCGCCGCCGCCACCAACGACGTTTCCGGAGGAGCCATGAGAAAGACCGTTCGGACAGTGCTGGCCGCGGCCGCGCTGACCGCCGGGCTGGTCGCCACGACCGCCCCCGCCACCGCGGCCACCGCTCAAGGAACCCCTTACCTTCCGGGCGTTCTGCGCCCGTCGGTCTCGCAGGCGACGCAGGACGCGGCGCTCGCGAAGTACTACGACTTCTGGAAGAAGAACTTCCTGACCACCAAGTGCGGGACAGGCACTTACGCGGTCAAGGCGCCGGACGCCGACCACGCCTTCGTGGCCGAGGGTCAGGGCTACGGCATGACCATCGCGGCCATGATGGGCGACAAGGACTCGCAGGCCCGCACCATCTTCGACGGCATCCTGAAGTTCGTGAAGGCGCACCCTTCGTCGATCGACAAGGACCTGCACGCCGCCGAGCAGAACGAGAGCTGCAAGAGCGTCAACGGCGTCGACTCGGCGACCGACGGTGACCTCGAGATCGCCTACGGCCTGCTCATCGCCGACAAGGTCTGGGGCAGCTCCGGTTCGGTGAACTACAAGTCCGAGGCGCTGCGGGTCATCAAGGCGATCAAGCGCAGCGAGGTCAACTCCAGCACCAAGTTCATGCGGCTCGCGGACTGGGCCGACGACAGCGAGTACACGAACAGCTCGCGCTCGTCCGACTGGATGCCGGGCCACCTGCGCGCGTTCGAAAAGGCCACCGGGGACTCGTTCTGGGGACAGGTCCGCACCCGGCAGGAGCAGGCCGTCACCCAGCTCCAGCAGAAGTACTCGCCGAAGACCGGGTTGATCCCGGACTTCGTCGTCAACACCAACTCCACGCCGAAGCCCGCTCCGGACGGCTTCCTCGAGGACCACGACCCGCACTTCGCGTGGAACGCCTGCCGTGACCCGTGGCGCCTCGGCGTCGACGGCATCACCGTCTCCGGCAGCCCGGCGCAGGGCCAGGTGAAGAAGATGAACACCTGGATCCAGCAGACGACCGGCGGCGACCCGGCCAAGATCACCACCGGCTACACGCTGGCGGGCGGCAAGCTCGCGGGCGAGACGGGCCAGCACCCCTGCTTCACCGCGTCGTTCGCCATCGCGGCGATGAACGATTCCGGCAGCCAGGCCTGGCTGGACAAGTTGTGGACCAAGGTCACCACCTGGACGCCGAACGCCACCGACTACTACGGCACCGGCATCACCGTGCAGGTCCTGCTCATCCTGTCGGGGAATTACATCGCGGTCTGATCCGGCGGCGGTTGCCGGTCACGAAGTGTCATGTGGGGTGCCCCAAATACAAAAAAAAAAAAAAAGTGGCAGCACAAAAAAAAAAACAGGCATCTAAAAAAAAAAACCCATAAAA
>NZ_JBHXJK010000023.1:0-68581 GCF_042723255.1 Amycolatopsis thailandensis | reverse complement strand
CGGTTGTTGGGTTTATCTTTGTTTTTTGTGGGTCCCCCATCTACCGAAAATTGTCTTTGGGGCACCCCTCATGACATCCACCGGACAGAATTTCAACTCGCAGTTGACCTCTTCAACAGCCAGTTGTAGCGTCGGCGACCACCCCGAGGCACCGTGGAGGTCCCCGTCATGCCGTCGACGCCGCACACCCTGACCCGAACCTGGCGCTTGGCCGTGCTCACCGGCCTGGCCGCGCTCGTCACCGCGGCCTGCGGAGGCGGGCCCGACGGGGCCGGCGGCCAGGAACCCGCGGCGTCGGGGGCACCTTCCGCGATCCCGGACACGACCGCGCTGATCGAGGCCGTCCAGAAGGACGCCGCCGTCACGCTGCCCGCGAAGTACGCGCAGGCCGGGATGCTGCACCTGGCGTCGAACCTGCAGTCCGCGCCCAACAATTTCTACGCCGCCGACGGCAAGACCCC
The DNA here is from genome assembly GCF_042723255.1 of Amycolatopsis thailandensis. Lineage (NCBI taxonomy): Bacteria > Bacillati > Actinomycetota > Actinomycetes > Pseudonocardiales > Pseudonocardiaceae > Amycolatopsis > Amycolatopsis thailandensis. Next base: position 68,120 of record NZ_JBHXJK010000023.1, on the reverse strand, counting down.
GATCGGCTACGAGGTCGACCTCGCCAAGGCCATCGGCAAGAAGCTGGGCGTCACCGTGCACCACCAGGACATGGCGTTCGGCTCGCTGATCACGAGCCTCCAGTCCGGCCGCGTCGACCTCACGATGGCCGCGATGAACGACACCAAGACCCGCCAGGCGCAGATCGACTTCGTCGACTACTTCTCCTCCGGCATCACGATCATGGTCCGCAAGGGCAACCCCGACCAGATCGCCGGCCCGGACACGTTGTGCGGCAAGAACGTCGCCGTCGTGCAGGGCACGAGCCATCAGAAGTTCGCGGAAGAGCAGAACGGGAAATGCGCGCAGGCCGGCAAGCCCGCGCTGACCGTCACCGCGACCGATTCCGACACCCAGAACCAGAACCAGCTCCGCACCGGCCGGGTCGCCGCCATCCTCAACGACCTGCCCAGTGCGGTCTACATCTCGCGCACCGCGGGCGAGGGCAAGTTCTTCGAGGTCGTCCCCGGTGAGCCGATCAACGGCGGACCGTACGGGATCGGCGTCAACAAGGAGAACAAGCCGCTCGCCGAGGCGGTCCAAAAGGCGTTGCAGTCCCTGATCGCCGACGGCGGCTACGGCAAGATCCTGCAGGCCTGGGGCGTCGAGCAGGGCGCGGTCAAGGAGGCGAAGCTCAATGGCGGAAGTTGAGCCGCTGCCGATCGTCCGGCTGAAGCACTGGGGCCGCTGGGTCAGCGGCGTCGTCATCCTGGTGCTGCTGGTCCTGCTCGGGATCGCGCTCGGGAACGCGCAGATCCAGTGGGACTCGGTCCCGGAGTTCCTGTGGTACCGGGTGATGGCGGTCGGCCTGCTCAACACCGTGCTGCTCGCGGTGATCGCACAGGGTTCGGCGATCGTCATCGGGATCGTGATCGCCCTGATGCGCCGCTCGGCGAATCCGGTGGCGCGCTGGTTCGCGGCGGGCTACATCTGGCTGTTCCGCGGGCTTCCGGTGTTGTTGCAGATCCTGATCTGGTACAACCTGGCGCTGGTCTTCGAATTCATCTCGATCCCGCTGCCGTTCGGCGGCCATCTGCTGCACGAGCAGACCAACGTGCTGATCACCGCGTTCACCGCCGCGCTGCTCGGCCTGGCGCTCAACGAAAGCGCGTACATGGCGGAGATCGTCCGCGCCGGGCTGAACAGTGTCGACAGTGGACAGACCGAGGCTGCGAAGTCGATCGGCATGTCGCCGGGCGCGACGCTGCGGCGGGTGGTGCTGCCGCAGGCGATGCGGGTGATCATTCCGCCGACCGGCAACGACTTCATCAACATGCTCAAGGGGACGTCGATGGCTTCGGTGATCGGCGTGACCGAACTGATCCACGCCGCCAACAACATCTCGTCCAACAACCTGCTGGTGATGGAGACGCTGCTGGCGGCCGCGGTCTGGTACATGGTCGTGGTGACCGTCGCCGGGGTCGGACAGCATTATCTGGAGCGCGCCTTCGATTCCGAGGACCGGTCGCGAAGTCCGTTCTCCCGTGCCGCCAAGGCCTTGCGCACGGCGCCGCTGGTGAGGAGTGAACGTGGCTGAGGCACTGTTGAAGGCCGTCGGCGTCCGCAAGAGCTACGGGCACACCGAGGTGCTGAGCGGGATCGACCTCGAAGTCCACAAAGGACAGGTGGTCTGCCTGCTCGGCCCGTCCGGGGCGGGGAAGAGCACCTTCCTGCGCTGCGTCAACCACCTGGAGACGATCGACGCCGGCCAGGTCTGGGTCGACGGCGAGCCGATCGGCTTCCGGCTGCGGGGCGGCAAGCTGTACGAACTGAAGGAACGCGAGGTCGCCCGGCAGCGGCGCGACATCGGCATGGTGTTCCAGCGGTTCAACCTGTTCGGGCACCGGACGGCGTTGCAGAACGTCGTCGAGGGGCCGGTGCGGGTGCTCGGTGTCCCCGCCGACGAGGCCCGGGAAGAGGCGCTCGAACTGCTCGACAGGGTCGGTCTCGCGCACCGGGCCGACGCCTATCCGGCGCAGCTGTCCGGTGGGCAGCAGCAGCGGGTCGCGATCGCCCGGTCGCTCGCGATGAAACCGAAGCTGATGCTGTTCGACGAGCCGACGTCGGCGCTCGACCCGGAACTCGTGGGCGAGGTGCTGGCGGTGATGGGTACGTTGGCCGCGGAGGGGATGACGATGGTCGTGGTGACGCACGAGATGGGGTTCGCGGCCGAGGCCGCGGACGAGGTGGTGTTCATGGCCGACGGCGCGGTCGTCGAGACCGGCCCGCCGGGGGAGATCCTGAGCTCGCCGAAGCACGAGCGGACCAAGCAGTTCCTGGCGCGGGTCCTCGCATGACGCGGATCTCCCCGCGGTACCTGCTGCAGTTCGACGAACCGGCCGGGTACCTCGACTTCGCCCGGTTCGGCCCGCCGTCGCACGCCGTGCTCGACACGACGGCGAGCCTGCTCGACGCTTCGACCAAGGCCGGGCCGTCCACAGTGGACGACCTGATGCGGCAGGAGACCCGCGCCAAGGCCGCCGCCGCGCGGCTTTCCGGCAACGACACCGACCACACGGTGCTGCTGCCGCACACCAGTCTCGGACTGTTCCAGGCCGCTTTCAACGCTCCCGGCGGTGAAGCGCTGGTGTCGGCGTCGGAGTTCCCGGCCAACACCTATCCGTGGGCGCGGGCCGAACAGGCGGGACGGCTGACCGTTCGGCGGCTGCCGCTCGGGAACGTCACGGCGGACGCGGTCAAAGCGGCCCTGACCCCGGAGACGTCGCTGGTCAGCGTGAGCGCTGTCGACTTCCGCACCGGGTATCGCGCCGATCTGGCCGCGATCCGCGAGGTGGTGGAGGACAGGCTGCTCGTCGTCGACGGCATCCAGGGTTTCGGCGTGACCGAGGCGCCGTGGGAGGTCGCGGACGTGCTCGTCGTCGGCGGTCAGAAGTGGCTGCGGGCGGGCTGGGGCACCGGTTTCGCCGTGCTGTCCGACCGCGCGCTGGAGCGGATGGAACCGATCCTGTCCGGCTGGACCGGCGCCCGTGACCCTGGCCTGTTCGACGACGAGATCCATCCGGCCGACGACACCGCGGCCGCGTGGTCGATCTCGAACTTGAGCCCGATCACGTCGGGCGCGTTCGCGGCGGCACTGGAACTGGTCGAGGAGGCGGGCGTCGCGGCCATCGCCGGGCGGATCGCCGAACGCGTCGGCGAACTCGAAGAAGCCGTGAAATCCCTGGGCGGGGAGGTGGTTTCGGCCGTCGAGCGCCGGGCCGGGATCCTCGCCTTCACCGTGCCGGGGCACGCCGCCGAACAGGTGGGGGCCGCGCTCGCGGACGCCGGGATCGCCGCGACCGTGCGGCCGGAACACGTCCGGCTGTCCCCGCACGCGTCGACCCCGGCGAGCGCGGCGGAACAGGTGCGCTCGGCGCTGGGTCGTTTGAAGAAGCCGGTTCGCGCCTTCGAGGCGCCCGTCGTCGCGTCGGCGGCGTCGGGGGACTTGCTCACGGCGCTCGTCCCGGCGGTGCACGCGCTCGCGGCGATGCTGGGGCCGGGCAACGAAGTCCTGCTGCACGATCTGAGCAGGCTGCCGGACTCGATCGTCGCCATCGCGGGCGACCTCACCGGCCGGACGGTCGGCGGGCCGATGACGGATCTGCTGCTGGGCCTGGTCCGTCGCGGAACCACACAAGACCTGACGAACTACGAGACCCACGGCCCCGACGGGCGCGCGATCCGCTCGTCGACCCTGTTCCTGCGGGACGCCGACGGGGTCGCGATCGGCTGCTTGTGCGTCAACCGGCTGACCGACGGCGCGCCGAGGGCGAACGGGCACGAACCCGAGACGTTCCCGCCGGACGTCGACAGCCTGCAACGGTTCCTGATCGGGCGCGCGGTGACGAAGGCCGGGATCCCGGTGGACCTGATGAAGAAGCGGCACAAGGCGGCCGTCGTCCGGGAACTGGACGAGGCGGGGTTCTTCCTCATCAAGGACTCCGTGGACCACCTCGCCGGGGAACTCGACGTCACGCGGTACACGATCTACAACTACCTGAACGAGATCCGGGGCACCTAGCGGGGCGCGCGCGTGTCATGAGGGGTCCCCATCGGACACTTTTCGTCCCATGGGGACCCCTCATGACATCACCGCTACGCGAGGAAGGACTCCACGGCATCGGCCGCCCGGTCGATCCCGCCGTTCCCCCGGGTCTCGGCCCGCACCTCGGCGAGCCGCGCCGCCACCGAAGGAGACCCGGCGACCCGCTCGACGGCGGCACGCAACGTCGAGGCCGTCACCTCGGAGGCCGCGAGTTCCTCACCGACGCCCAGTTCCGCCAGTTTCGCCGCGTTCCCGAAGCCGTCAGTGGCCAGCGGGATCGCGACGGTCGGCACGCCGTACCACAGCGATTCCGTGCTGCCGCCCATGCCGGCGTGCGTGATGAACGCCGACGCGGCCTCCAGCACCGCGAGCTGCGGGACGAACGGAAGGGCCTCGAAGTGCTCGGGCAGCGGCCCGAGTTCGGCGACGTCGGTCTGCCCGATCGAGATGACCACGTGCCAGTCCGAGTCGCGGAACCCGTCCACGCACGCGCGGAACAGGTCGAGCTGGTCGGTGAACGCCGTGCCGAGCGACATCAGCAGGACCTTCTTGCCGTTCGCGGGCGGGGTCCAGCTCCGGTCGGCGAGACGTTCCGGGTCCAGCGCCGGGCCGACGAACCGGACCGACGGCGGCACCCGCTCGACGTTGGGCTGCATCGCCCTCGGCAGCAGCGCGAGCACCTGCTCCGGATGGGAGATCCAGTCCCAGGCGTCGGCCTCGATCCCGTTCTCGTTCAGCCACTGGGTGAAAGTGGCGAAGTAGTCCTTTCCGGCCGGCGAAGACCGGATCGAGGTCAGGATCTCCGCCATGTCCTCTTCGTAGCCGTCCCAAGCGACATACGTCGGGGAGAGCTGCACCGCCGGAACGCCGTAGCGCCTGGCGAGAAGAGGCGCCGGGAGCCCGCCGATGTCGTACAGCAGCAGGTCCGGGCGGTTGTCGTCGTAGAACTCTGTCAGCACCGGCATCGCCTGGATGCCTTCGTCGAGGAAGACCCGCATCTGCGACGCCGGGTCCTCCGGCCACGCCGACTGGTCGCCGAGCGGGAGGATCGAAGGGTGCGAGACGATCTCGGCCCCGGTCGGTTCGATCAACCCGGTGAGTGGCTCGCCCACGACGTAGCTGACGCGGTGCCCGCGAGCGACCAGCTCACGGATGATCGCCAGCGAAGGGTAGATGTGACTCGGGGCGGTGCAGCCGATCATCCCGATGTGCTTCTGCATGATGTCCTGTCCGGATCCGTCAAGGGACGTCAGACGGCGCGCAGAAAGGGGGCCACCCGATCGCGGGCGGCCCTGCGGTCACGCCGTCTCAGGCGGTGCGGATGCGCACGTAGTAGATCATGATCGAGATCGTAACCGACGGCATCCGGCCTCCCAACCGATTAACCGGTTGCCCGGTTTGCCGCGATCGGGACCCGCCGTTGGTAGGGATCTTCGCGGGAAGGCTTTCGCAGGTCACGCACGTGGATAGGGTTTCGGGGCTTTCACCTTTGGAGGGAAAGGGAAATACCTTGAGACGTGTTCTCAGCACCGCGCTGGCCTTGGCCACGCTCGCCTCGGTCGCGGTGACCGCGCCCGCCGGCGCGGCCGAAGCGGCGCAACCCGCCGAGACGATCACCTGGGGAGCGTGCACCGACCCGACGTTGATCAACGCCGGCGCCGAATGCGGCTACCTGTCGGTCCCGCTGGACTACTCGCGGCCACGCGGCGAGAAGATCCAGCTCGCGCTCAGCCGCGTCAAGCACAAGACGCCCGAAGCCCAGTACCAGGGCGTCATGCTCACGAACCCGGGCGGTCCCGGCGGTTCCGGGCTGCTGCTCGCGACCCGCGGGACGCGCGTGCCGAACCACGCGGGCGACGCCTACGACTGGGTCGGCTTCGACCCGCGCGGTGTCGGCTCCAGCAAGCCCGCGCTCTCGTGCATCCCGAACTACATGGACTACAACCGGCCGGGCTACGTGCCGAAGACGCGGGAGCTGGAGAAGACCTGGCTTCAGCGCTCGAAGTCCTACGCCGACGCGTGCGCGGAGAAGAACAGCCGCGCGCTGCTCGAGAACATCAAGACGACCGACACGGTCAAGGACATGGAGAGCATCCGCAAGGCGCTCGGCGCGGAGCAGCTGAACTTCTACGGGTACTCCTACGGCACCTATCTCGGCCAGGTCTACGGGACGCTGTTCCCGCAGCGCGTCCGCCGGATGGTCCTCGATTCCACTGTGGACCCCCGCAACGTCTGGTATCAGGCCAACCTGAACCAGGATCTCGCCTACGACGTCAACCTCAACATCTGGTTCGGCTGGGTCGCCTCGCACGACGACGTCTATCGCCTCGGCAAGACGCAGGCCGCGGTGAAGCAGGTCTTCGACGAGCAGCTGAAGAAGCTGGCCGCGGTCCCGGCCGGTGGCTACGTCGGACCGGACGAGTTCCTCGACGTCTTCCAGCAGGCCTCCTACTACCAGCTGCGCTGGACGCTGCTCGGTGACGCGCTCGCGAAGTTCGTCAACAAGGGCGACTGGCAGACGATGAAGGGGCTCTTCGAGAGCTTCGGCGGCCGCGGCGACGACAACAGTTACGCCGTCTACCTCGCCGTCCAGTGCACCGACGTCAAGTGGCCGCAGAGCTGGCAGCAGTGGAAGCACGACAACTGGCGGACCCATCAGAAGGCGCCGTACTACACGTGGCAGAACGCTTGGTACAACGGGCCTTGCCTGTACTGGCCCGCGAAGCCCGGCAAGCCGGTCAAGGTCGACGGCAAGAAGGTGCCGAGTGTGCTGATGATCGGCGAGACGCTCGACGCGGCGACGCCGTATGAAGGCAGCCTCGAAGTGCGTAGCCGTTTCCCTGGCGCTCGCCTGCTCGGTGAGCCGGGCGGCACGAGCCACGCGATCACCCCGCGCGGCAACGCGTGTGTCGACAACCGGATCGCCGACTACCTGGCGACCGGGGCCCTTCCCGACCGCAAGCCGGGCCGGACGGCCGATGTCGAATGCGCGCCGCTACCGCTTCCCGTACCCACCCCACCCGCGGCCGCCGCCCTCTCCCGGGTGCCCGCCTAGCCCCAAGTACATGAAGGCCCCCTTCCTTGCGCCTAGGTACAGGAAGGGGGCCTTCATGTACTTCTGGGGTTTTCAGGGCAGGGGACTTTGTGTTACAAAGTGGAAGTGAGCTTTGTGGTTCAGAGTGCTCGAAGGGGGAGAGTCATGGCGGACGCGTTCAGTCTCGAAGGGCTGGTGAAGCGCTTCGGTGACGTCCTGGCCGTCGAAGACGTCAGTGTGCGGGTCGCACCGGGGGAGGTGGTGGCGCTGCTCGGGCCGAACGGTGCGGGCAAATCCACCACGATCGACATGCTGCTGGGCCTGACCAGGCCGGATTCGGGGCAGGTCCGGGTGGCCGGGGTCAGCGCGGCCGAGGCGATGGACCGGGGGACGGTCGGCGCGATGGCGCAGAACGGGACCCTGCTCAGGGACGCCACGGTCGCCGAACTGGTCGGCCTGTTCGCCTCGCTGCACCGGAATCCGCTGCCGACCCGCGAGGTGCTCAAGCGCGCCGGCGTCACCGAGTACGCGAACCGCCGCTGCGGGAAGCTCTCCGGCGGCGAGCAGCAGCGCGTGCGGTTCGCGCTCGCGCTGGTCGGCGATCCGGAGCTGCTGGTGCTCGACGAACCGACCGCGGCGATGGACGTCGACGGGCGGCGCCGGTTCTGGGCGTCGATGCGCGAGTACACCGAGACGGGCCGCACGGTCCTCTTCGCGACGCACTACCTCGCCGAGGCCGAGGACTACGCGGACCGCGTCGTGCTCATGCGGCACGGCCGGGTCGTCGCGGACGGGCCGGTCGGCGAGGTCCGGGCCGCGGTCGCCGGCCGGGTGCTGCGCGCCCTCGTCCCGAACGCCACCGAAGCGGCCCTCGCCGCGCTGCCCGGGGTCTCGCGAGCGGTCCTGCGGGCCGGGCACGCGGAGCTGAGTTGCGCCGATTCCGACGCCGCCATCCGCGGGTTGCTGCGCGAGTTCCCGCTCGCCGCGAACATCGAGATCACCGCCGTAGGACTGGAAGAAGCCTTCATCGCGCTGACCGCCGATGAGACCGAGGGGGCCTTGAAATGAGCCTGAGTTACCTCGCGCTGGAGATCAAGCGCATCGTCCGAAGCCCGCAGTTCGCGCTGTTCACCATCGGCATGCCCCTGGCGATGTTCCTGTTGTTCGGCGGGATCTTCGGCGCCCAAGAGATCGCACCGGGGATCTCGACCGCGACGGTGACCATGGTGAACATGGCGGCGTACGGCGCCATGACCGCCGCGCTGTTCACCGGCACCCGTGTCGCCACCGAACGCACCGACGGCTGGCAGCGCACGCTGCGACTCACCCCGATGCGGGCGCCGGGCTATCTGATGGTCAAGGTGTCGGCGGGCCTGTTCGTGGCGCTGCCCGTGCTGCTGGTGATCTTCGCGGCGGGCATGATCCGCGGCATCCGGCTCGAAACCGGCCAGTGGCTGACGATCTTCGGATCGCTGTGGCTCGGGGCGCTGCCCTTCGCGGTACTGGGCCTGATGATCGGCCTGTTCGGCAAGGGCGACACCGTCCAGGCCGTGACCGGCGCGCTGATGCTGCCGCTGGGCATGTTCGGCGGGCTGTGGATCCCGTTGCAGATCCTGCCCGGCTGGATGAACACCGCCGGGCACATCATGCCGACGTACTGGCTGGGCGAGATCGGCCGCGCGCCGGTGCTCGGCGGCTCGGGGGTGCTGATCGCCGCCGGGGTGCTCGCGGCGTGGCTCGTGGTGCCCGCGCTCGTGGTGATGGCGAGGTTCCGGCTCGACACGGCGAGACTGTGAGCGCGTGTTAGTTTTCCGAGGTGGTGGAGGATGAGCACGACGACGCGCGGCCGATGACGCCCGAGGAATCGCTCGCGCTCATCGCCAGTCAAACGGAGAAGACCCGGCGCGAGATCGGGCCGAACCCGGCCGTGCTGCTCGCCGTCTGGGGTCTGGTGTGGCTGTTCGGTTTCGGTCTCATCTACGTCTCCGCTCCGCCCACCGCCCTGATGCCGATGTGGGTCGCCGCGACGATCACCATCGCCGGGTTCGTCGGCGCCATGGCGTACTCGGCGATCTACGGCATCCGCGCGGGCCGCGGCGTACGCGGGCCGTCCCGGCTCGTCGGGGCGATGTACGGCTGGAGCTGGATGATCGCGTTCGGCGGGCTGACGGTGGTGAACACCGCCCTGATCCGCCTCGGCCTCGACACCGACCTGATCCCGTTGCTGTGGTCCGGGACCTCGCTCATGCTGACCGGCCTGATGTACCTCGCGGGCGGAATGCTGTGGCAGAGCAAGCTTCAGTACGGCCTAGGCGTGTGGATCATCGCCTGCGGCGCGGCGAGCGTGCTGGCCGGGGGACCGCACAACTTCCTCGTCCTGAGTCTCGCGGGCGGCGGGGGCTTCCTGGTGGCGTCACTGGTGTTCCTGGTGCGGTCGCGATGAGCGAAGACGGGCTGCCGCAGCTCGATCCGGTGATCCACGCGCAGGCACGGCTGAGAGTCACCGTGGCGCTGTCGAGCCTGGGGCAGGGGGACAGCATCACTTTCCCGCGGTTGCAGCAACTGCTGGACATGACGCCCGGCAATCTGTCGACGCATCTGCGCAAACTCGAGGACGCCGGCTACGTCGAGATCACCAAGGCCTTCGAACATCGCACACCGGTGACGCTGGTCGAGCTGACCACCCGGGGCCGGGCCGCGTTCGAGGAGTACACGAAGGCCCTGCACCGTCTTCTCGAGGTACCGGGCGATGGGCGGGCATGACCGGTGGGTCATCCACCTCGACATGGACGCGTTCTACGCCTCCTGTGAGCAGCTGACCCGGCCGACGCTGGCGCGGCGGCCCGTCCTGGTGGGCGGCGCGGGCCCGCGCGGCGTGGTCGCCGGGGCGAGCTACCAGGCACGCGAACACGGGATCAAGTCGGCGATGCCGATGTCGCAGGCACGACGGTTGTTGCCGCCCAACGGGGTGATCCTGCCGCCGCGGTTCAAACTGTACGAACTGCTGAGCACCCAGGTGTTCGACCTCGTCGCCCAGTACGCGCCCGTGCTGGAAAGGATCTCCCTCGACGAGGCCTTCGCGGAACCGCCTTCGCTGGCCGGGGCTTCGTCGGCCGAGGTGCGGGAGTTCGGCACCCGCCTGCGGGAGCACATCCGGTCGGAAATCGGGCTGGTGGCGTCGATCGGGGCGGCGTCGGGGAAGCAGGTCGCGAAGGTCGCCTCGGATCTGGCGAAACCGGACGGGCTGCTCGTCGTCGACCAGGGCACCGAACGCGACTTCCTCGCCCCGCTGCCGACCAGGGTGCTGTGGGGGATCGGCCCGGTGGCGGAAGGGAAGTTGCGGGCGATCGGCGTCCGGACGCTGGGGCAGCTGACCGCGCTCTCCGACGCCGACGCGGTGTCCACTTTGGGCAGTGTGGTCGGCCGGGACCTGCGGCGCCTCGCCACCGGCGTCGACGACCGGCCGGTGTCCGACCGCGCGGAGCTCAAGCAGGTCAGCGCGGAGACGACCTTCGACCGGGACCTGATCGACCTGCCGAGCCTGCGGCGGGAGGTCCGCGACCTCGCCGTCCACGCGCACAAACGGTTGGTGAACGCGGGGAAGGTGGCCCGGACGGTGGTGGTGAAACTGCGGGACACCACGTTCAGCACGGTGACCCGTTCGGAGACGATGGCCTCGCCCACCGACGAATTCGACCAGCTCGCCTCGATGGCGGAAAGGCTGCTGATCGACCCGACGGAGTTCGGCGGGGTCCGGCTGGCGGGCGTCGCGTTCTCCGGGCTTTCGGTGCCGCATCAGGATCCGCTGTTCACCTTGTCAGTCCCCGTTTCCGAAGCTTCGGAGACGTCGGTTTCGAAGGAACCCGCTCCGGTCGTGTTCTCGGGCTGGCGGCCTGGCGATGACGTCGTGCACGAGGAGCACGGGAGCGGCTGGGTGCAGGGCGCCGGGCACGGGCGCGTGACCGTCCGTTTCGAGACGCGGTCCAGCGGGCCCGGAGTAGCGCGGACCTTCACCCAAGAGGACCCGGCCCTGCGACGCGGCGATCCCTCCGACTGTCTTTCCTGAGGCCGCTGCGCGTTCCGCTCGTGACGCGATTCGGCTATTCTCCAAGGAGGAGCGCCGGGAAGTCTGGTCGGCATGGTGTTCGTCGACCCCGAAGGAGCTCCCGTGGCCGCTCAGCCTTCAGTGCCGATGCTCATGGATCGGCGGCGTACATCCTTCCTGGTGGCCGCTGGCGGGATCATGCTCTTCCTTGCCGTTTTCCTCGGGCTTTGCTTCGGTCTCACCGAGAAAGGCCCCGCCGACTGGGCGGGAAGCACCGAATTCGTGGTCGACGGCATCCTGTCGGTCTCGCTGCTCACCGCCGCGATCGCGTGCGCCATCGCTCTGCGACACAGCCGCAAGATAGGCGAAGCCGCGGTCGGCACCGGGCTTCCCACGGAAACAGCCGTCGCACGGGAGCCCGGATTCGAGGTACTGCCCCAGCGTTTTCACACCATGAGCCTCCTGGCCATCCCGTCCTTTTGTGCCTGTGCCGTGGCGTTCGGTCTCGTGGTGTGGTCCTCACTGGCGACCGGTTCACCGGGGCTCGTGGTTCTCTTCGGCATTCCACTGGCCCTCGGGATCGTGGGCAGTCTGACCGCCTGGGTCGGCTGGGACAGAAGAGCCAAGTCCGTGCGGAAGACCGGCTGGTACGCCGCGAAAGTCATCGACATCGAGGTCTTCAGCGCGAACGACCTCCGCCTTCCGGCGATCTCGGTCGGCTTCGAAGACGGCAGTACGATCGGGTTCAGTTCGAGCCTGTCGACCTACGACGCCGGATATCGCGCGGGACGCCGCTGTCTCGAGGTGTGGGTCGGCGGCGAAGACGCCGCCATGGTCGTCTTGTTCGAAAACGGCCGCTTCCGGAAAGGCCTCTACCCGGTACCGGTGAAGGCCGTCGGTCCGCGTACGTTTCCGCAGAGTTCGGCGCCTCCTCTTAGCCGGGCCGGCGGTCCGAGCTGGGCCATGCGAGTCGGGCGCTAGGAGCCCCTGCCCGGCTGACGTCCACCTGATCACGCGTGTCGTCCACCTGATCACGCGAGTTCGCCGATACCGCAAGCCGGGCCGGCGTGTCCGGACGGACGACACGCGTGACTGGATGGACGACACGCGTGATCAGACGGACGACACGCGTGATCGAGCGGCGGCACAACGGTTTCCAGCAATCGGCGCGACGCCGATTCCGCCCCGTCGGCGTCCTTTCCGAGCACCATCGCCACCACGAGCGAATGCGCCGCGAGCACGTCGTCGCCCGGGACCTCTTCGAGTGCCGCGACGACCGGAACGTGCAACTGCGCGATCAACGGATTGCCGGACGCGCGGAGCAGCGCCGCGTGAAAGGCGCTGTCGGCCTCCTGGAAAGCGCGGAGATCGGCGGCGTCGGCCATCAGCCCGTACGTCGCGACGAGGACCGCGAGTTCGTCCGGACGACGGTGCCACGCCGCCATCCTCGCCGCCTGCGGTTCGATCGCCAGCCGCAGTTCGTACAGGTCCGCCATATGCCGGGGGCGGTCGGGCCCGGCGACCCGCCAGGCGATGACGTCCGGGTCGATCGCGTCCCAGTGCTCCGGCGGCCGCGTCCAGGTGCCGACCCGCGGCCGCGCCGTCACCATGCCCTTGGATTCCAGCACCCGCAACGCTTCCCGCACCACCGTGCGCGACGCGGAGAAGCGGCGGCCGAGTTCCTCCGGCACGATCGGCCGCTCGGTCCCGAGGGCGCCGGAGACGATCAGCCTGCCCAGTTCGTCGACGATCCGGGCATGCCGGGTCATACGGGCAGGCCGACCCGGCGTTCCCCGCTCCGGACCTGCTGGAGCACGACGGCGACGACGAGCAGCGAGCCGGTGGCCATGTTCTGCCAGAAGGGGTTGACGCCGAGCCCGGACATCCCGTTGTTGAGCACGCCCAGGATGATCACCGCCAGCACGGTGCTGATGATGGATCCCTTGCCGCCCTTGAGCATCGTGCCGCCGAGCGCGGCGCCGGTGACGGCCAGCAGTTCGAGCCCTTCGGAGCCGGACGTCGGCTGCCCGGATCCGGTGCGCGCGGTGATCAGCAGCCCCGCGATCGCCGCGACCACCCCGACGAGGGCGTACACGCCGATGATGTAGCGGTTGATGTTGATCCCGGCCAGCCGCGCGGCCGTGTCGTTGCCGCCGATCGCGTAGATGTTGCGGCCGATGTCGGTGTAGCGCAACAGGAAGTGCAGGACGGCCGCGACGAGCAGGAACACCCACACCAGCGTCGGCAGCCCGGCGATGGAACCCTTGGCCAGGAAGATGAACAGGTCGTCGGCGCCGGTGTAGCCCTGCGCCTTGCCGTCCGAGACCACCTGCGCGATGCCCTTGTACGTCGCCAGCATCGCCAGCGTCGCGACCACCGGGTTGACCCGGCCGAAGATGATGATCATGCCGTTGACCAGGCCGCACACCACGCCGACGCCGATCGCGGCGAGTGTCCCGACCGCGGAAGAGCCGGTCGAGGTGAACACCATCGCCGAAACCACCGACGCGAGCCCGGCCATCGAGCCGACCGAGATGTCCAGCGCGCCGAGGATGATCACCAGGGTCTGCACGAGCGACAGCAGGCCCATGATGGTGATCGCGCTGCCGATCAGCAGCAGGTTGTTGGTACGGAGGAAGTTCTCGTTCAGCGAGCTCATCAGGATCACCAGCGCGATCAGGGTGAGCAGCAGGCTCGAGTTCTGCACGCCGATCGCGGTCAGCACCCGCCGCACGGGGGAGACGTGCCCGGTCTCCGCCGCAGGAGCCCGTTCTTCGGATTCGGTGCGCGTGGGGGTGCTCACGAGACGATCTCCAGGTCTTCTTCGGCAGCGGGTTCGGTGGCGGGGATGGCCAGGGTCAGGACGGCTTCCTCGGTCGCGTCGTCGCGGCCGAGTACGCCTGCGACCCGGCCGGCGCGCAGGACGACGATCCGGTCGGCGAGGCTCAGCACCTCGGGCAGATCGGACGAGATCACCAGCAGCGCGATGCCCTCGGCCGCGAGACCGTCGATGATCCGGTAGATCTCGGCCTTCGCGCCGACGTCGACACCGCGGGTCGGCTCGTCGAGGATCAGCAGCTTCGGGCGTCGCGCGAGCCAGCGGGCGAGGACGGTCTTCTGCTGGTTGCCGCCGGAGAGCTTGCGGACCTCCTGCTCCATCGACGGTGTCCGCACCCGCAGTTCGCGCACGTACTCCTCGACGAGCTCGCGTTCCTTGGCCCGCCGCACCACCCGGAACCGGCGCAGCCGGTCCAGCACGGCGATGGAGACGTTGTCCCGTACGGACCGCTGCATCAGCAACGCGTCGGTCTTGCGTTCCTCCGGCGCGAACCCGATCCCCGCCTTGACCGCGTCGCCGGGAGTGCGGGCACGCAACGGTTTCCCGTCCAGTTCGACGGTGCCCGAGCGCACCGGCAGGTCGCCGACGATCGCGTGCGCGAGCTCCGAGCGCCCGGCGCCGACCAGACCGGCGAGGCAGACGACCTCGCCCGCGCGGACCTGAAGCGAGATGTCCGTGACGTCGTCGGTGGTGACGTGGTCGAGCCGCAGCACGACCCGGCCGGTCTCCTGGGTGACCCGTCGCTCCAAAGTGGACAGATCGCGGCCGATCATCATGCGCACCAGCCGGTTCTCGTCGGTGGCGGCCGCGTCCTCCACCCCGATCAGCTTGCCGTCGCGCAGCACCGCCACCCGGTCCGCGAGCTGGAAGATCTCCTTCATCCGATGCGAGACGTAGACGACCGCCACGCCGCTGTCGCGCAGCCGCCGGATCAGCGCGAACAACGCGTCGACCTCGTGTTCGGACAGCGACGACGTCGGCTCGTCGAACGCGATCACCTTCGGCGGTGTCTTCGCGGTGAGCACCCGCAGGATCTCGACCAGCTGTCGTTGCGCGGCGGACAGCCTGCTCCCGAGCGTCTCCGGCCGCAACACGCCCTCGAACCCGTACTCCCGCAACGCTTCCTGCGTCATCCGGTGCAGGGTCCGGCGGTTGACCAGCCGTCCCCGCGCGGGCAGTTCGCCGACGAAGACGTTCTCCGCCACCGAAACGTGCGGGATGATCTCCGGCTCCTGGTAGATCACCCGGATCCCGGCGGCCATCGCGGCACGCGGGCTGTCGAAGGTCACGGGACCGCCGCCGATCAGCAGATGCCCGTCGTCGGGACCGTGGTCGCCGGACAGCACCCGCAGCAGGGTGGACTTCCCGGCGCCGTTCTCGCCCATCAGCGCGAGCACCTCGCCGGGCCGGAAGTCCAGGGTGACGCCGTCGAGCGCCGTCACCCCGGAGAACCGTTTGCTGATCCCTTCGGCGGTCAGCGCCGCCGCGGGTTCGGATGTGGCCATGGAAACGCCTCCACGCGGGATCAGATGCAGTTGACGCCGGCCTGCTTGTAGTTGTCCTTGGTGACGATCTGGGTCTTCGCGATCGTCTCCGGGGGCAGCTCCTTGGAGTTCTTCACCTTGTCCACGAGCAGTTGGATCGCGGTGCGGCCGACCTCGGCACCGGAGATGAACAGCGCCGACTTGTTGCCGGTGTCCTTGCCTGCGGCCCAGTCCTTGCAGGTCAGGTATGCGCCGAGGCCGACGCCGATGATGTCGTTCGCGGCGACGCCCGAGTTCGCCAGCGCGGTCACCGCACCGGTCTCGTTCTCGTCGTTGCAGCCCCAGACCACCCAGTGCTTGACGCCCGGGTTCGAGCCGATCACCGCGCCGGTGCGGTTCTGCGCGTCGACCGGGGTGTTGTCGGTGCCGACCTCGATCACCGGGACCTGGGCACCCGCGTCCTTATCGAATGCGGCCTTCGCCGCCGAGACGCGGTCCGAGCACACGGTCAGGTCCTGCTTGTAGGCGCTGATGATCTTGGTGTCGGCCGCGGTCCAGCCGGCCGCCTTGAACAGCTTCGCGGCCTCCTTGCCGACCGAATCGCCCATCTGTGAGCCGTTGAAGCCCACGAACGGCGACTTCGCGCCGCCGCCGTCCTTGATCACGTCGTCGGAGGCGATGATCGGGATGCCCGCGCTCTTGGCCTTGTCGAGCACCTGCGGGCCGATGGCCTGGTCCGGGACGACGATCGCGATGCCGTTGGCGCCCTGGGCGAGCGCGGCGTCGAGTTCGGTGATCGCCTTGTTGGCGTCCTGCCCGAGGTTGACGACCTTGAGCTCGACGCCCAGTTCCTTCGCCTTCTCCTGCGCGCCCTGCGCTTGCTCGACGAAGTACTGCTGGTCGCCCTGTTTCTGCAGGTAGAAGAGGGTGACCTTGCCGCTCGCGGGGGCCTGTTGCTGCGGCGCGGCGGTCTCCTTCCCGGAGGAGCAGCCGGTCAACACGACACCGGCAATCAAACAAGAACCAACAATGCGCCAGGGCAGGGACCTGTGCGAAGCTGTGGACATCGGATGCTCCCAGGACGAAGCGGAAGAGTGTGACTCGTATTACTAAACACTCTTCCGGGTGACGTCAAGGCGCGATTGAGTCACAGAAGACGGCTGTGGTCGTACAAATCCCACGTGAGAAGCCGGGTATCTCGACGAGTAGTCACGACGAACTTGTCCGATGTCTGTCCGATCGTTCTTGTTGACTTTGGTTGAGTGTCGTACCCATTCGGCGTAAGGCAGGATGAATGGGACAGTCACCCGATCGAGGGAATCCATGTTCAGCTCCCGCGCCCGCAAGACCACCGCTCTCCTCGGCGCCACCCTGGTGCTCGCCGCCTGTAGTTCCGCCCCCGAGCAGCAGCAGTCGCCCGCCGCGTCCGAGGCGCCGCCGCAGTCGAGCCAAGCGCCGGACGGGTCGTTCACCGTGGTCGCCACCGGTGACGTGCTGATCCACCCGGCGCTGACCGATCAGGCCAAGGAGGACGGCAAGGGCGAGATCGACTACCGGCCGCTGCTGGCCGGGATCAAACCGCTGATCTCCGGGGCCGACCTCGGCATTTGCCACCTCGAAACCCCGCTCGCCCCGAAGGGCGGGCCGTACAGCGGGTATCCGTCGTTCAGCGCGCCGCCCGAGATCGTCGACGCGCTCAAGGACACCGGGTACGACAACTGTTCGACGGCGTCGAACCACACGATCGACCAAGGCGCCGAGGGTGCGAAGCGGACGCTCGACAAGCTCGACGAAGCAGGGATCAAGCACACCGGCTCGGCGCGTTCGGCGGAAGAGGCGAAGAAGCCGCTGATCGTCGACGTCAAGGGCGTCAAGGTCGCCCAGATCTCCTTCGCCTACGGGTTCAACGGGATCAAGGTGCCCGCGGGGAAGCCCTGGCTGGTCAACCAGATCGACGCCGAAGACGTGATCGCCCAGGCCAAGGCGGCGCGGAAGGCGGGCGCCCAGGTCGTCGTCGCGAGCCTGCACTGGGGCACCGAGTACCAGCACGACGCGACCGCCGAACAGCGCTCACTGGCGAAGAAACTCCTCGGCGACGACTCGATCGACCTGATCATCGGCCACCACGCGCACGTCGTGCAGCCCTTCGAACAGATCAACGGCAAATGGGTCGCCTACGGCCTCGGCAACAGCGTCGCCCGGCATTCGGAGCCGAAGGGCTCGACCGAACAGGGCGCGGCCGCGCGGTTCCGGTTCGTACGGGATGGCGAACGCTGGAAGGTCGACAAGGCCGAGTACGTGCCGACACTGGTCCAGCTCGGCCCGCCGATCCGGTTGCTCGACCTGACCGCCGGGCAGAGCGGGGACGACGGCGCGGAAGCGCTCAAGGCCACCGACGAGGTCGTCCTCAGCCGGGGCGCCGGTGATCAGGGACTGACCCGCCCCGGGCGCTGACCCCCTCGGGTCGACAGCGGGTGGGCCGGGCCGTTTCGACCGGCCCACCCCTGCCTTTCCGCGCCCGGTCTTCAATAACGTCGCCGCACCACCAGTTTCGCGAGGGCCGCGAGCTCGGCGCCTGGGCGGGGCACCGGGTTCGAGACGGCGAGATGGTGCAGCGCGCCGGTCAGGAGCGCGTCGGCCTGCTCCTGGCTCCATGCCCGGCCGCCCGCCCGTTCCACCAGCTCCGCCGCGTGGGGCAATTCCGCGGCGTCGAGGTTTTCCTTGCGGTACAAGGCATCCAGTTCTCGCCCGGCTTCGGTCCCGGAGTGGAGCGCGGCCACCACCGGCAGGGACTTCTTCCGGTTGGAAAGATCCGAGTGGACCGGTTTCCCGGTCACCTCCGGATCGCCCCAGATCCCGAGGAGATCGTCGATGTGCTGGAACGCCAACCCGAGTGCCCTCCCGTACTCGGTCAGCCGGTCGACCTGATCCTGCCTCCCTTCCCCGGCGAGCGCGCCGAGCGTGCAGGACGCCCCGAGCAACGCGCCGGTCTTCCCCTCGGCCATGCGTACGCATTCGGCGGTGTCGACGTCACCGCGTTCCTCGAACTTCAGATCCGCGCTCTGTCCCTCCAGCAGGTCGATCACGGCGGAGCTCAGCACCCGCAGCGCGGTCTGCCCGAACGGCGCCAGCACCTCGAAGGCGCGGCACAGCAAGGCGTCCCCGGCGAGGATCGCGGCACCCGTGCCGAAGACGGTCCACGCGGTCGGGCGGTGCCGCCGGGTGGTGTCGCGGTCCATCACGTCGTCGTGCAGCAGCGAGAAGTTGTGCACCATCTCGACCGCGACCCCCACCGGCACGGCGACTTCGGCGTCACCGCCGACCGCTTGGGCCGACAACAGCGCGAGCGCGGGCCGTAACGCCTTCCCGCCGTCCGAAGTGGAGGGCCGGCCCTGTTCGTCCCACCAGCCGAAGTGGTAGCCGGCGATGATCCGCATCGAGTCGGGCAGGCCGTCGACGGCCTCGCGCAGCGCCGGGTCGAGCAGATTCCGGCTCCAGGTGAGGACTTCGCCGGCGGGCCGGGTACCGGCACGGGTGTCGATGGTCGTCAACGGACTCCCTTTCAGTCTCGTAGTCGACGGATTACTCAACCGGCAGGCGACCCGGTGAACTGCTGTTCTCGCAATTCGCGGATACTCATTCGGGTGGAGTGGGTGCAAAATCAACATAGCAAGCGGTAATGCCCGGACAAACAACTCGATCGGGTCTCAGGGGAGGTTCACCTGTTTGCCGGACTGGGCCGTACGCGGCGGTGACCGGCGGCCGTTCGGGCTACGGAGCTGCTCGAAATGTCGGTATAGCGCTACTTCAGTGACGTCCAGTGGCCGGTCCTCACCCGGTCGTGAAGCCGTGCTCTCCGAGCGGTGACACGCCTTTCCAGGGCGTGGCGGAATTCGTTTCGCGATATGAGAAATTGGGCCGAGCCGGTGATGATCGACCTGGGTTGCTCCGCCGCAGGAATGAATTGATTCAACCGGTCTTTTCCGCGCGGCGAACCGTGAACTAGCTTCAGCACTCATCGCACGGAGGGAGTCGAATGGGTATTTACCTGACCGGCATCGCCTGGGTCGTCGGCGCGGCGGCACTCGCGGGGTTCGTCGGCTACCTCGTCCGCAAGTTCGGCTGGGACGAAGGGCGGCCCGACAACAACGACGCCGCGGGCCAGGTGTTCACCATCGTCGGCGGGCTGCACGCCGTCCTGGTCGCCTTCATCTTGATCTCCCTGTTCGACTCCGCGAGTGCGGCGCGCGAAGGCTCGTACCACGAGGCGGACAGCCTGGTCGCCGCCGTCTGGGCCGCCGATTCACTGGGGGACGAGGTCAAGGGAGAGGTCCGGAAGCTGAGCGCCGACTACATCTCCACGGTCGAGAAGAAGGAGTGGCCGCAGATGGCGGGCGGCGGCGAGTTCGTCTCCGACACCGGCTGGTCGCAGCTCGACCGGTTGCGCAAGGCGGTCGACAAGGCCTCTTCGGACGATGACTGGCTCCGCGAACGCAAGACCGAAGCGTCCGCCCAGCTCTGGCAGGTCTACGAGGCCCGGCAGGATCGGCTCAACGCTGTCGAGGGCGGGCGGGTCGGTGGTGTCGTCTGGTTCGCGCTCATCCTCGGCAGCCTCATCTCGGTGCTGCTGCCCAACCTCTTCGGCGGCACCCGGCTGGCCGCGCACTTGGTGATCGTGTCCACCCTGGCCGGTACGGTCACGCTGCTGCTGTTCGCGATCTACCAGCTGCAGAACCCGTTCGGCGGCGGGGTGCGGATCCCGCCCGACGCGTTCACCGCCGCGCTGGCCAGGCTCGCTTGAGCGGGCGGGGACCGTGGACGGGGTGACGCGGGCGGCGGCGACGGCGGCCGTCGCCGGCTTGGTCGGCGCGTCGGCGCTGCTGGCGCCGATGGCCGCGCGGGCCGCGGAGTCCTGCCTGGTGGTGCAGGCGGAGACCGGCTCGTACGGGAAGTCGAAGCTGCGGTGGATCGACGTCGGCTCGGGAACCACGTCGCGGGTGACCGAACCGGGGTACCGGCTCAACGCGCTCGGCTACTCCGCGACGCGGGATCTGGTCTTCGGTGTCGCGGAAGGACTCAGCCGCGGCGCGCACGCGGTGACGATCGACCGCGACGGGCGCACCCAGGATCTCGGCCCGATCACCCGCGCCGGGAACCGGCTGCCGGTGTGGAGTCCCGTCGCCGGGGTGACCGCCGGCGCGATCGGCGGGAATTCCTGGTACCTGCTGCGGAACGGCACACTGTACACAGTGGACCTGACACCGGGGGAGCGGTTCCTGCGGGTGGTCCGGACGGCGTTCCTGCGGCCGATCAGCCTCGCCCACGACGTCAACGATTTCGCCTACCACAACGGACTGCTCTACGGCGTTTCCACCACCTGGCGCGGAAAAGGCGCCGTGATCACCATCGACCCGGCGTCCGGCAAGGTCCGTGAGGCCGAAGACGCCCGGTTCCCACCCGCCGACGTCTACGGCTCCGTCGTGCTCGCGCGTGACGGTGCCCTGTACGCCACGGCGAACCGGATCGGCGGCCGCAGCGTGCTGTACCGGCTGGACCGCGACGGGGAGGTGACCGAGGTGCGTTCGGGTCCGCCACTGGCGGGTTCGGACGCCGCCGGCTGTCTCATCGCGCCTCCCGAGCCACCGAAACCCGAGCCGCCCAAGCCCACACCCACTCCGACACCTTCGCCTACGCCTACGCCGTCTCCCAATCCCACCCCGACTCCGACTCCCACACCTACCCCGACTCCCTCGCCGACCCAGTCGCCCAGCCCGACTCCGTCGTCGAGTCCTGGCCCGACGCCGACGTCCTCCCCGAGTTCGCCGCCGCCTACGTCGGCACCCCCGCGCGTGGTGGTCCCGCCGCCCGCGCCGGTGCCGACGAAGCCGTCTCGCGGTGCCGCGCCCAAGGAGAAGAAGACGGCGGCGCAGGCCGACCCGCACGCCCGCACGAAGGAGAAGCGGCGGTGGGGATTGACCGCGCTGGTCCTGATCCTCGGCGGGGGAGCGGCGGCGGGTGCCGTGCGGCGGGCCCGGTGAGTCAGTACTTGAACTGGTCGACGTTCTCGCGCGTGATCAGCAGCGGGTCGCCCAGCAGGACGGTCTTCCGGTTCTCTTCGTACTTGATCGCCGGGAGTTCGAGGTTGACTTTGTTCGACGGGGTGAGCCGTTTGCCCTCGGCGACCTGTTTGCCCGCCCAGGCGGTGAGGTAGCCGAGCGATTCGACGTTCCACAGCACCGAAAGCGACGCGGAACCGTCCAGCAGGTACGGCTTGATGGCCTGCGGTGTCCCGACGCCGACGGTGAAGACGCGGCCGATCTTCTGCTGTGAGCGGACCGCCTCGGCGACCCCGGGCGCGGACGTCGTGCACTCGCCGACCAGGCCGGTGAGGTCCGGGTACTTGGTCATCAGGTCCTTGGCCAGGGTGGTGGCGTTGTCCTTGTCCTCACCGGCGTAGACCGTCTCGACGAGCTGCGCATGGGGATACTCCGTAGCGGTATACGCACGCTGAACGGCGATCCACGCGTTGAGGTTCTCGGCGGTCTCGCCACAGGAGACGATCGCGTACTTGCCCGCGCCGCCCATCTTCTTCATCAGCGCGTCGGTGAGCGCTCTGCCGATACCCTCCGGGGTCGCCTGGTTGACGAAGAGCTCGCGATCGGTGCCGGGCGCGTCGGTGTCCGAAGTGATCACATGGACACCCTTGGCGCGCGCGTCGGTGATCGCGGGCGCGATGGCCCTCGGATCGTTCGGCGCGATCGCGATGACGTCGACGCGCTGGTCGACAAGGGTTCGCACGATGGAGACCTGCGCCGCGGGGTCCACCGTGGTCGGACCGGTCGAGCTCCATTCGACACCGAGCTGCTTGGCCGCGGCGCGCCCGCCGGCGTTCATCGCCTCGAAGTACGGGATGCCCGCGACCTTCGGCACGAACGCGATCCGGATCGGTTTCGCGGCCATCCCCTCGGGTTCGTCACCGCCGCAGCCGGTCAGCCCGAACACCATGCCCAAAGCGAGCACAGTGGCCACGACGAGCGTCTTCGTCGGCCCTCGCATCTCCACCCCAAAGTCACGGAACTACCTGAAAACAGCCGATCGGTCTGCGCGCGGTGGAGACCTCCGGCGAAACTAAGGTCTTCGGTTACCCCGGTCAACCGGATGAGCGCAAAGGGTTACTGAAGTGAGTTCATCGACCTGGGCTGATTACCGGGTCGGCCTACGGGGGTGACGCTGAGCGATCGGGAGACGCGGATCACTGAGCCGTAAATACGGGCGGGGGGTATATTCCCCGCATGAACGAGACACGGCATGGAGCAAGCTGGTCGATGGCGGCGTCGGCGACCCTGCACTGCCTCACCGGCTGTGCGATCGGTGAGGTCCTCGGCATGGTGATCGGCACGGCGCTCGGCCTGCACAACGCGGGGACGATCGTGCTCTCGGTCGCGCTCGCCTTCGTCTTCGGCTACGCGCTGACCATGCGCGGCGTGCTGAAGTCGGGCCTCGCGTTCGGCGCCGCGCTCAAGGTGGCGCTGGCCGCCGACACCGTGTCGATCGCGGTCATGGAGATCGTCGACAACGGGGTCATGGTGGTGGTGCCGGGCGCCATGGACGCCGGGCTGGGGAGCTTCCTGTTCTGGGGCGCGCTGGCGTTCTCGCTGGCCGTCGCGTTCGTGCTGACGGTGCCGGTGAACAAGTGGATGATCGGTCGCGGACTGGGGCACGCGAAGGTGCACGCTCACCACGGTGGGCACGAAGGACACAGTGGGCACGAAGGTCACCACGCGCACTGAGTCGGGTTGGTCGTGAGTGGTAAGTGTCGCTGGGGCGGATCGGCATTCACCGACCTACGCCTGACCTGCGCGAGGGTGGCGGTTCCCCCGTCGACCGCACCGGCCTCCAGTATCGGCATCACTCGACCGCCGATCACACCAGCGGGTAGGTAAATACAAAGTCCGTCAGAACGACACTTACCACTCGCGAGGCCCGGCCGAAGGGATGCCGCCGGAGGTCGTGGGTGTTGTGAAAGCCACTTTCGAGACATCTGGTGTCCCGAAAGTGGCTTTCGCGACACCTGAAGTTGGTGCGCGAGCGAGCGCCGCGGCCGCCCTGTCGCGCCGCGCGAGTGGTCACCTGGTCGCGATCGTCGCCAGGTGGCGCATGCGGTGTCGTGAAAGCCACTTTCGCAACCTTCAACGTTGCGAAAGCCACTTTCGCAACCCGTCCGCGCGGCCCCGAAGCGCCGAGCGGGCATCACGCGTCAGACGATCGAGAGGTCGATCGCCTTCTCGATCTCCTTCGGCATCAGCACCCGAAGGATGCCCTCCAGCAGGTAGTAGTCGCCGTAAGGCAACGAGACCTCGACGCCGTCCTCGGCCGGACGGTTGCGCGTGCCTCGCGCCATGATCGCCTCGGCGCGGGTGGACTTCGTGGTCAGGCAGGTGTCGCACAACGCGGTGAGGATCCGGATCGCCGCCTCGCGGTATTGCGGCCGGTTCGCGACCTTCGCCAGGTCGAGCAGGCCGCACGCCATCACGGCGCCGGCGGAGGAGTCCTTGATGTCGTGCGGCGCTTGCGGCGCGAGGTAGTCCCACACCGGCACGTTGTCCGGCGTCAGGGCTCGGAGCGCGAAGTCGGCGAGGCGCTGCGCGGTCCGCAGGAACAGCGGGTCGCCGGAACGCCGGTACATCGTGGTGAATCCGTAGATCGCCCAGGCCTGACCGCGCGACCAGCAGGACGTCGGGCTGTAGCCCTGCACGGAGTTCGGGCCGATCTCGGCGCCGGTGTCCGGGTCGAAGTCGAATACGTGCGGGGTCGAACCGTCCGGGCGAACGAAGACCCGTTCGGTGGTCTTCGCGTGCGAGATCGCGATGTCGAGGTACTTCCGGTCACCGGTCTGCTTGCTCGCGAAGGTCAGCAGGTCCAGGTTCATCATCGTGTCGACGATGACCCGCCCGGCGTTGCCCGGTGTGCCGAGCGCGCCCCACGCCCGGATGAATTTCCCTTTTTCGTTGTAGCGCCGGCTGAGCGACGCGGCGGCGTTGAGCGCGCCGGTGCGCCATTTCTCGTCGCCGGTGAGCCGCCAGCCGGTCACCCAGGACGGGTAGAACAGGAATCCGAGATCGTGATCGCTCGTTTCGTACTGACGCGGCGCGAGCTTTTCCGCGGACGCCGCCGCGAGGGTCCGGAATCGCGGATCGCCGCTGTAGATCGAGGCGAGCCACAACGTTCCCGGCCAGAAACCGCCGATCCAGCCACCTTTCGCGGAATAGGTCCATTTCTCGAACCGGGTGATCTCCGGAAAGGTCGTCACGCCGGGAGCGACGGCTCGCAGTTTGGTCACCGCGTAGTCGGCGGCCCGGCGGAAAGTCCTTGGCGCGTCGGCCGCACTGGCGGCCGGGGCGATCGCCGTCGCCGCGACGGCGGCTCCGGCAGCGGTAGTCAGCAGGGTTCGCCGGGAAACGCTCACAATGCCCGCCATTCGTCAGTGGGAAATGCGTCACGGGAGTTTCGCACGACGATTACGCGCTTGTGAAGACCATTCATGGTTGTGAATAGGAGCGCCGATCAGCGGCACATAAAAGGGCGAAGGCCCGGCGTTATGGGGTACGCCGGGCCTTCGCGATCAGGAGTGCGTCAGCACTTCGGTGCGACCGGCAGATCCGAACCGGTCTGCAGGTAGGTGTCGGAGATGTAGTGCCCCGGGCCGATCCGGTCCCAGATGTTGCTGGTGCCGAACTTGCCGGTGACGGTGTCGCCCTCGACGTAGCATTCGATGTTGACCTTGGCGTAGTTCGCCGCGAGGCCCTTGATCGCCGCGCTCGTGCTCGCCGACGCCCGGACGTTCATCGGGTCGCCCGCCGTGCTGACGACGCCGGTCGGGCCGGAGCCGGTCCACAGGTAGGAGACGTTGACCCAGCCGTTGTCGGTCATCTTCAGGCCGTCCCAGAAGGTGCCGTCCGCGAGGTCGATCCCCGCCGGGTTCGCCACCTTGCGGCCGAACTCGTCCTTGCCGCCGTTGTAGCCGTCCTGGTACGCGGCCTGCGCCTCGGGCTTGCCCTGCGGCAGGTTCTTCCACATCTGACGGGTGGCCGACGGGTTCCAGTAGTCGTCCTTGGTGTTCCACGGGCCGACGTCCCACACCGGCGCGTACTCGCAGCGGCTGTTGTCGGTGCGGCAGATCCGCACGGTGTAGTTGCCGGTGTTCTTCGGCGCGAGACCGCGGCCCGAGGGCAGGGCGACGAAGTGGTCGCGGGACTTGATCACGTGCCCGTTGGCGGTGGTGCCGCCGACGAGACCTTCGCGGGTGCCGAACACCTTGTACGTCAGCGGGGCCGCCGCCGCGCCGATCGCGTTGACCTGCGGGCCGAGCTCACCCTGGAGGGTGACGTCGCTGACCTTCGCGGTCACGCCGTCGTTCACGGTACGCAGTCCGATGCGGACCTGGACCGTGGAGACCGAAGTGGACAGCTGCGCGGCGCCACCCTCGGTGGGCGTCCACTCCGTCCAGTCGTTCGAGTTGAGCTTGCCGCGGACGTCGACCTCGACCTCGGTGCCCTTCGGCGCGTCGGCGGTCACCTGGGCGGTGACGCGGTTGACCGGCTTCCCGAGCTGCTGCTCGGCCAGCAGCAGGTAGCCCTGGCTGCCGATGGAGTCGGGTTTTCTGTGCCAGGCGGCGTTTTCCAGGCTGAGCACGCCGCCGTCACTGCGGACGTTGACGTCGTCACCATCCACAGTGGACAGATCGGCGCGCCAGGTTCCCTCAGGCGCCGCGTTCGCGGGGCCGGCGGCCAGCGCGGTGACCGCCCCCATGGCCAGCACGGCCGCCATCACACGGCGGGCCTTCACGGTCCGGACCATTCCGGTCTCCCTTCAAGCACTCTCGGTTGCTACGAAGGGAGCTTCTCCGGGACCTGTACACGATCGATACAAACGCGAATCGGCACCTGATCGCGGTGGGTGAACCCGCGTTCAGGTGCCGACTGGTGAAAGGGTCAGGCGCTCGCGGAGTCGCCGTAGGACGCTTCGGCGGACTCCTGCAAGCGCGAGGCGAGCGCGGATTCCTGTGGCCGCGCGGAAAGCTCCCGCCACAACGCCAGCGCGCGTTCCGAATAGGTCCGCGATCGCTCGGGCTGGCTGAGCGCCTCGTGCAGTTCCCCCAGCAACTGCGAGACCTCGGCCTCGGACCGGCGGTCCCCGTTGCGCCGGTGCACGCTCAGCGAATTGACCAGCAGCAGCTGCGCGTGCGCCAGATCGCCGCTGTGCAGATACAGCTCGCCGAGGTTCTGGTTCGCGTAGCCGACGCAATGGTCGTCGCCCAGTTCGTTGAAGATCGCGATGGCGCGGTCGACCCGTTCCCGCGCGCCCGCGAGATTGCCCTGATGCTGCCTCAGCATCGCGAGCCGCTTCAACGCGTGCGCCTCCCGGTGCCGGTCGCCGATCCGCGCGGACTGTTCGAGCGCTTCGGTGAACCACTGTTCCGCCTCGGGGAACCGGCGCCGGGCCAGCCACACCGCGCCGATCGCGATCCGCGAGACGGCCTCGCCGTGCGGGTCCCCGGCCGCCGAGAACTGGTCGAGCGCCTCGTGACAGCGCTCCAGCGCGACGGTGTCCTCGCCCTTGATCCGCAGCACGGTGCCGAGCCCGGCCAGCGCGATCGCCGCGCCCCGCGCCTCGCCGACCTTGTCGAACAGCAGTTGCGACTGCTCGAACGCGATCAGGGCCTCGGCGTAACTGTCCTGGTACAGCTGGACCTGGCCGAGGTTGCGCTGGATGATCGCCTCCCCGCGAAGCTCGCCGGACCGGCGAGCGGCGGCCAGCGCGACGGCGTGCGTGTGCAGCCAGTCGTCCTGGTGGCCGCGCTGGTCGAAGTACGGCGCCAGCGCGGCGGCTAGCCGCCAGGCCAGTCCGTCGAAGCCGAGGTCGGCGGCCAGCGAGACGGCGGCGACGCAGGTGTGCCGTTCGGCGGCGAACCACGCGGCCGGATCCTCGATCAGGTGCCCGGTTCCCGGCGGGAGGGCGGGCTGAACGGCCGTGTCGTCCCGGTAGAGCCCGAAGAAGTGGATCGGCATCCGGTCCGCGGCTTCGAGCGCGAGCGCGAGATACCCCTCCAGCACCCGTTTCGTGGCGTCGTGCGCCTTCGACGGGATGTCGTGCGCGCGCAGTTCGGCGGCGTAACACCGCAGCAGATCGTGCAGGCGGTAACGGGGCTCGCCGGTGCCGTCCGAGCCGCTGAGCTCGACGAGGTGGGCGTCCACGAGCACGTCGAGGACGTCGTCCGCGTGCGCGCGGCCGAGCAGGGCCGCGACCACCCAGGCGGGGAACTGGACCGAACCGAGTCCACCCAGGCCGCGGAACGCGCTCGCCGCCGACATCGGCAGCAGGTCGTAGCTGAGCGTGACACTGGCCCGGACGGCCAGATCACCGACACGGAGTTCGTCGAGTCTTCGTCTTTCGTCCCGAAGCCTGTCGGCCAGTACGCGCAGCGTCCAGCCCGGCCGGTGGGTCAGCTTCGCCCCGGCGACCCGGATCGCCAGCGGCAGATACCCGCAGTGGTGCAGGATCGCGGTCGCGGACTCCGGCTCCGCGGCGAGCCTGCCGGCGCCGACGATGCCTTCGAGCAGCTTCGCGGCTTCGGCCTCGGTCAGGAGGTCGACGTCGACCGGGGTGGCCCCGGCCAGATCCGGCATCCGCACCCGGCTGGTGATCAGCACCGCGCAGGCGCCCGCGCCGGGCAGGAGCGGCCGGACCTGCGCCGCGCTGCCGGCGTCGTCGAGGACGACGACCATCCGCAGCGTCGCCAGCCGGGATCGCAGCAGCGCCGCGCGTTCGGGAAGATCGCGCGGGAGCCCCGCGTCGGGGACGCCCAGTGCGCGGAGCAACTCGGCGAGCACGGTCATCGGGAGCCGGGGCGAGGACGACGTCCCGGCGAGATCGACGTGCAGCTGACCATCCGGGAAGTCCTCCCGGACCGCGTGCGCCACCCGGATCGCGACCGAGGACTTGCCGATCCCCGGCGCCCCCGAAAGCACCGCGATCGCGGGTTTCCCCTGCTCGCGACGGTTGCGGAAGAGGTCGACGAGCTCGCCGACCACCTCGTCGCGGCCGGTGAAGTCCGGCAGGTCCAGCGGCAACTGACAGACCGGCGCCGCGGGCCGGACGAGCGCGACGGCCACGGCGTCCGACGCCAGGGAAGGCGCCAAGACCAGCGAAGCCCGCAGCTCCCGCAGCCGCGGCCCTGGTTCAGTGCCGAGTTCTTCGGCCAGCACCTTCTCGGCCGTCTCGTAGGCCTCGATCGCGTCGGCCGTGCGGCCGTCGGCCCGCAACGCGACGATCAGCTGCTGCCAGAGTTCTTCGCGCAGGGGATGCTCGGTGACCAGGCCGCGCAGTTCGGCGACGGCTTCGGCGGTGCGGCCGAGGTCGATCCTCGCGCGCAGCCGCTGTTCCTGGACCGCGAGCCGCAATTCCGTCAGCCGGGCCACGGTCGCGCCCCAGCCGTGGTCGTGGGGGAGCCCTTCGAGGACTTCCCCGCGCCACAGCGCTTCGGCTTGGTCCAGCAGGTCGAGAGCGGATTCGGCTTCCCCACGGCCGAGCGCGTCCTGGGCGCGGGCGGCCAATTCGCCGAACCTGATGTGGTCGATCTCCCCAGGAGTGGCTTTGAGGATGTAGCCGGACGCCCGGCTGCCGATGCGTTCCCCCAGTTCGGGATCGTGGTCGGCGAGACGTTTGCGGAGTGAGTGGACGTAGGTGCGGATGTTCGCCGCCGCGGAACGCGGGGCCGACGAGGGCCACAAGACCTCGATCAGCAGTTCCGTGGAGACGACGACGTTGGGTTGAAGCAGGAGAGCGGCGAGCAGCAGACGGGGTTTGGGGCCGCCGAGCGGCACCACTTGTCCGTCCACCGCCACTTCGAGCGGACCGAGAACGCGAAACCCGAGAATAGTCACCTAAACCGCCAATACGGCAGGAGCCCCATATCCGCCGATAATATTGCCGTCCCGCCATGCTGGCTAGATCCATTCGCATGCATGTGCAGACACCTGCCCGGTTTGTACGTGATGTGTACGACGCCGGTCGACGCTGAAGTCATGAAGCGTTCAAGTGTCCGGCGGCTCGCCGGTTTCTTTCTCGTGCTGGCGACGGCGGGCGCCTTGGGCCTCGCCGGAGCGACTCCCGCGCTGGCCGCGGCCACCGGGACCGTGAAGACGGCGGGTGATCCGCTCAACGTGCGCCGCGCCCCGAGCACCACCTCGACCGCGGTGCGCACGGTGGCCAACGGGGCCTCGGTGACCATCGACTGTCAGACGATCGGGACCGAGGTCACCGGCCCGCTGGGCAAGACGACGTTGTGGGATTACGTCCCCGCGCTCGGTGGCTACATCTCGGACGGTTACGTCTACACGGGTTCCGATCAGCGGATCGCCCCCGACTGCGGGGTCGGGTCCGGCAGCGCCGAATGCTCCACCGGCGTCTGCGCCGGCGAGGGGCAGTTCCGTTCATCGGATGCTCATTTCCTGGTTTACGACAAGGACGCCGACGGCAAGTCCGCCGTGGTCGCCTACTGGCTGAAGGGTGGCGCCGGCCCGTTCTACGTCTGGGCTTCCGGCGGCAACGGCACCCACGTCGACAAGGCCGTCCCGGTCGCGAAGGGATCGTGGGTCTATTACAAGGTCTGCGTCGCCAACGCCGCCGCGAATCCGACGCTCGAAGCGTGCAGTGGCGGCATCACCGATTACGCCGCGTGAAATCCCTCCCCGTTCTTTCCCCACTTCGAAAGGTTGAATTTTCATGGGCCAGGTGAATCGGCGGGCGGTACTCCTCGGTGGAGCCGCGGCGGTTTCGGCGGCGGCGCTGTCGTCGACGGTGCCTTCGTGGGCGAACGCGAGAACCTTGGCGGCGGCGCCCGCCATCCGCGACCCGTTCCAGCTCGGTGTCGCCTCGGGTGACCCCCTGCCGGACAGTGTCGTGCTGTGGACGCGGCTCGCTCCCGCGCCGCTGAACCCCGACGGTTTCGGCGGAATGCCGGACGCTTCGTACACAGTGGACTGGGAAATCGCGAACGACCAGGCGTTCTCTTCGATCGCGCAGAAAGGCACCGCGACCGCGGCCCGCGCCTCCGGGCACAGCGTGCACATCGAACCGGTCGGACTCGAACCGGGACGTGAATACTTCTACCGTTTCAAGACCAGTGGCTACATTTCGCCGGTCGGCCGGACCCGGACCGCCCCCGCGGCCGGTGCCGCGGTCAATCAGCTGAAGTACTGCTTCTCCTCCTGCCAGCACTGGGAGGAGGGCTGGTACCACTCGTACAAGGGCATGCTCGCCGACAATCCGGAACTGGTGCTGTTCCTCGGCGACTACATGTACGAGAAGAAGTCCGGCCGCGCCGCCGCCGAACGGAATCCGCGCGCACTGGCCTTCACCGACGAGGTGAAGACGCTGGCGCAGTACCGCGCCCGGCACGCCCAGCACAAGACCGACGCCGACCTGCAGAACGCGCACGCGATGGCGCCGTGGATCGTGGTCTTCGACGACCACGAGGTGATGAACAACTGGAACGGCACCACCAGCCCGGCCACCGCGGACCGCAAGACGGCAGGCTTCCAGGCTTTCTACGAGAACATGCCGATCCGGTCCACCGCCAAGCCGAGCGGTGCGTCGATCCGCCTGTACCGGCAATTCGGCTGGGGCAACCTCGCGCGGTTCCACATGCTCGACACCCGGCAGTACCGCAGCGCGCAGGTGCCCGACCCCTCCGGTTCGGCGGGCCCGTCGTGCACCGACATGCGGTCGACGTCGCGCGGCATCCTGGGCACCGCGCAGGAAGCGTGGCTGCTGAAGGCGCTGGAGACGCAGCCGGCGAAGTGGGACTTCCTCGGCCAGCAGGTCTTCTTCGCCACCCGCGACGGTGACGGCAACAAGGCGACCTGTGAGAGTCCCGATTCCTGGCAGGGTTACGAGGCCTCCCGCGACCGGATCGCGAAGGGCATCGTGGACCGCAAGGTGCCGAACCCGATCGTGCTGACCGGCGACGTCCACCGGCACTGGGCGGCCGACCTGCGCCGCGACTACTTCAACCACAACGACCCGGTTTTCGGTTCGGAGCTGGTGACGACCTCGGTCACGAGCAACAGCGACACCGCGACCGACCCGTCGTCGACGTGGCTCTCGAACAACCCGCACATCAAGTACTGCCGGGGAAAGCGCGGCTACGTGCGGGTGACGGCGTCGCAAACGCAGATGCGGGCCGATTTCATGACGGTCTCGGACACCACCGAGTACGACTTCTCGAAGGTGACCCTGGCCGCGGACCGCAGTTATGTGGTGGAAGCCGGGAAGCCGGGGCTGCAGAAGGTCTAGGGACACCGCCGGGCTGAAAGCGTCCTTCGCCTCGTCTCACGCGGTGAAGGACGCTTTCCGCGCATCGCATGCGGTGAAAGTCCCCTTCGGCCCACCGCCGCGCCGGTCATGAGAGCAGGTCCACCAGCGCGTCACCGCGAGGCGTCCGGACCACGAGGACGACCTGACCCTCGCGGTGCCGCTGGATCAGGCCCGCCGAGACGAGCTGCTCGCAGTGGTACGTCGCGGTGCTCGCGGCACACGACAGGAGATTCGCGATCTCGCCCATCCGGGCGGGTTTCCCGAGGTGCCGCAGCAGTTTCGCGCGGTGGGCGCCGACGACGAGGTCGAGCCCGTCGACACCGGGAGCCGTTTCGTTCCTGCCGGTCTCGAGCAGGCCGTCCAGTCCCGGCAGGGGATAGCCGATCCAGATGGCGTCCTCTTCGTCGAAGTTGGACACCGCCGACCGGCAGCCCGCGAGCATCGGGACGAGGATCAGCTTGCGGCCGCGGGTGGTGTACCGCGCCGGTTCGGCGTCGGGCAGCAACAGGGAGCCGTTGCTGAACCGGAAATGGGGCCGCAGCAGGCCGAGCACCGCGTCGGTCCCGCCACGGACGGAGGCGACCCCGATCCGTTCGATCTCGCGGTCGAGCAGGGGCCTGGCCTTGGCCCACAGGTTCTCGGTCGCCAGCCGGGTCGCGGTGAAGGCGTCCGCGAGGGAGGCGACCCACCGTCTCGGATGGTCGGCGGCCTGCCGCCACTGCGCGGGCAACCGGTCCCCGAAGACCTCTTCGATGCCCTTCAGGACGTCGGCTTCGGTCAGGTCGCGCAGCATTTCCGCCTGCGCCGCGGCGGAGGAGTCCTCGCCGGGGCTGATCGGGACGATGAAGTCCGGCTGCACCGAAGTGCCCCGGCGGGCGAGCGCGCTCGCCGCGCGGTATCCCTGCTCGGGGATCGCCGAGCCGACCTGGCGGCGCCAGGCGGCGGGCAGGCCGCGGTCGTACCCGCCGACCACCTCGACGAGCATCGAAACCAATGAGACGTGCGGAGAAACCGTCACACCTACCGGGATCGTGCTGGTGTCACCGAGTTCGAGCCGGGTATAAGAAGCCTGGGTTGGCGTCTCGCGCATCCGGTCGTCCCTCCTGGGAGTGGGCGTCGCAGCGTGCGATGTTAGCGCCTCCCGTCAATACCCGGCACTGGCCCCGAAAACGGCCGAAGGACACTTTCCCCAGGTCGGGCGCGGGGAAGGTGTCCTTCGGCCGGGGCGGCGACCTCAGTGGGCGAGTTGCTCATTCATGATGAGGAACGCGCCGAGACCGTGGAAATCGTTGGTGTTGCGTTTACGTCCGTAGTAATACGCGGTGTCGCCGACATTGGTGCCCTCGGAGATGTTCGCGATGTCGGTCAATCCGTCGGATCCGGTCGAAACCTGCGACAGGACCCCGCGATAGCCCTTCGCGGCCACCGGTCCGTACTCCGCGCCGATGTAGCCGCGTTCCACGGCACGGGAGAGCAGGAAGGTGTACATCGCCGAGGCCGAGGTCTCCAGCCAGTTGTCCTTGTCGCCGCCCCGGTCGACGAGCTGGAACCAGCGGCCCGAAGCCCGGTCCTGCCAGCGGGTGTAGCCCGCGGCGAGGAACCGGACGATGTCGGCGAGACGCCGTCGTCTCGGGTGTCCGGCGGGCAGGGTTTCGAGGAGGTCGATCGCCGTCATGCCGAGCCAGCCGATCGCGCGGGCCCAGTGGTACTTCGAATGCCGTCCGGCGCCCGACGCCCACGGTTCCGAGCCGTCTTCGTCGTAAGCGTGGTAGAGCAGGCCCTTGGCGGGCGCCTTGAGCCGGTCGAAGTACACGAGGACGTTCTTCGCGGCCTCTTCGTAGCAGTAGCCGGGATCGCCGAAGGTCTTGCCGTAAAGCGCGAGGAACGGCTGCGCCATGTACACGCCGTCCGCCCACAGCTGCCCGGTCTTGCTCGTGGCGTGGAACATCCCGCCGTCGGACGTCCGGGGATAGGCCGGGAACCGGGCGCGCAGCTGGTCCGCCGCGGTCTTGTACTTCGCCTGCCCGGTTTCGGTGTACAGCAAGGGGAACATCTGTCCGGAGCGCATCGCGTCGAGATTGGTGAAACCGTTCGAGATCCCGCTTTCGGTGACGAACCGGTCGTACCAGGCGAGGATGTAGTCGAGGTAGGCCTGCTCGCCGGTGCGCCGGTACACCAGGTACTGGCCGTAGAGGTAGAGCCCGCGCGTGTAGCCCCAGCCGCCGAGGGTGGCCGGAGTCCAGCGCTTCATCGTCGAATCGACGACGGCCCGCGAAAGGTCCACCGGCGCCGCGCCCGCCACGCCGGGCAGGGCGAGCGCGCCGAGGGCGCCCGCGGTCCCCGCCAGTACCGTGCGCCGCGAAAGGCGTGCCGCGCGAAGAGGATCCGGTGACATTCGAGGCCCTTTCCTGCGCTGGGGAACGGCGATATTTCCTTGTGGGACAACGTCTACTCGCGTCTTCGACCTCGCGTCAAGAAAGATCCGATCTCTTCCCGCTGGGCGGCACTCTCCTTCGAAACCGCCCGCTCGCCTACGATCGGTTCGTGAACGAGCTGACCTTCCGCGGACGCCGCGTCGCCCGGGACCGCGCCCTGGTCATGGCGATCGTCAACCGAACCCCCGATTCCTTCTACGACAAGGGCGCGACCTTCGCCGATCCGGACGCGCTCGCGGCGGTCGCCAGAGCGGTGGCCGAAGGCGCGGACATCGTCGACATCGGCGGAGTCAAGGCCGGCCCCGGCGCGGACGTCGACGTCGAGGAAGAGATCCGACGGGTGGTCCCGTTCGTCGAACGGATCCGCGAACTGCACCCCGACCTGGTGATCAGCGTCGACACCTGGCGTCACGAGGTGGGCAGGCGCGCGGCCGAGGCGGGCGCGGACCTGCTCAACGACACCTGGGCGGGCGCCGATCCGAAGCTGGCCGAGGTCGCGGCGGAATTCGGCACCGGTTACGTCTGCTCGCACACCGGGAACGCCGTCCCGCGCACCCGCCCGTTCCGGGTCCGCTACCCGGACATCGTCGCCGACGTCGTCGCGGAGACCTCGGCGCTCGCCGAGGCGGTCGTCGCGCTCGGCGTCCCGCGCGAAGGGGTGCTGATCGACCCGACCCACGACTTCGGCAAGAACACGTGGCACAGCCTGGCGCTGCTGCGGCACGCGCGGGAGCTGGCCGACACCGGCTGGCCGGTGCTGATGGCGCTGTCCAACAAGGACTTCGTCGGCGAGACGCTCGGCGTGGAACTCGCGGAGCGGGTCGACGGGACCCTCGCCGCGACGGCCTGGGCGGTGGCCGAAGGGGCGAAGGTGTTCCGGGTGCACGAGGTGAAGCGCACCCGGCAGGTGCTGGAGATGATCGCGTCGATCCAAGGGACGCGGCCGCCCGCGCGCACGATCCGCGGGCTGGCCTGATCCGGTCTAGCCGTCCAACGGGATCACGGCCGAAACCGTGGTGCCCGAGCCGGGTTCGCTCGCGACGGTCAGTTCGCCGCCGAGCGCGCGGACCCGGTCGCGGAGGCCGTGCAGCCCGGAACCGCCGTCGATGTCGGCCGTGCCGGTGCCGTCGTCGTGGACGTCCACCCGCAGGCCGTTCTCCTCGACCCGGATGCGCACGCGGACTTCCCGCGCCCGCGCGTGTTTCAGGCAGTTCGTGACAGCTTCCGACACGACGAAGTAGGCCGTCGCTTCGACGGCGCCGCCGATCCTCGGCACGTCCGCCGCCGCGAGGTCCACCGCGAGCGGGACCCGGTCCAGCAACGACCGGACCGCCGGGATCAACCCGGCCTCGGTGAGGATCGCGGGCCGCAGCCCACGCGCGAGTTCACGCAGTTCGGTGATGGTGGCCTGGAGTTCGTCGACGGTACCGGTCAGCAGGGCCGCGACGCGCGGGGTCAGGTCGTTCCCGAGCCGCCGTTCGGCCATGCGCAACAACAGCACGACACTGACCAGCCGTTGCTGCGCGCCGTCGTGCAGATCCCGTTCGACGCGCCGTCGTTCGTCGTCGGCCGCGGCCACGATGCGGGCACGGGAGGCCTGGACCTCGACGAGGCGCTCCTCCAGTTCCGCGGCGAGCCGCTGGTTGTCCAGCACCAGCCCGGCGGCGGCGTTGAGCGCGTCGATCGAGCGGCTGTCCTTCCACACCTCGTCGTCCTGCACGAGCGCCGCCAGCCCGGAGCCGTCGCGTTCGAGCAGGAGACGGATCATCTCCGCGTTGCCGACCCGCGCCCGCAGCACGCCGATCAGGAACGCCAGCGGCCACAGGCAGAACGAGATCCGGTAGACGTCCAGCAGCGGGCCGGACGCCGGATTCGCGGAACCGAGCGCGCTGCCCGCCGTGGTGCTCACCGCGCCGATCACGGCGATCGCGACGACGGGGGAGAGCAGCCGCCGCTGCGGAAGCCGTCCGGCGAGCCAGCGGTAGAGCAGCACCACCACGACCCCGGCGCCGATGAGCGCGCCGACCAGCTCCAGCAGCCGTTTGACCAGCTGTTCGGCCTCGGGGGACGCGGCGACCGCGGCGAGGTTCTTCGGATCGTCGTTGACCAGCAGACCGAGGACGGCCGCCCCGAAGACCACGGCGTATGCGGAGAAGGCGAGCACGCGTTCCCAGCGTGAACGGAGTTTCCCGTGGGGGAAGGCGAGCACGAGGTGCGCGATCACCGGGCTCGACGCGGCTGTCAGTGTCAGCCCGGCGGTGTGCGCGGCAGGGTCCTCGGCGAATTGCAGGTCTTCGGCGAACAACGCGAGCCCGGCCATCGCGATGAGCAGGCCGATGGGGTTCGAGGCGCGGCGAACATGCGCGACGGCGCCGGCGAGGAGGAAGAGGAACCCGGTCGTGGTGGACAGGGTGGTGTCGAGCACGGAGTGCGTGCCGTCGGCGATCTTGAGCGTCATCGCGACGACGCCCAGCCCGATCCCGGCGGTCAGCACGCCCGCCATCGCGACGGTCCGAGGGTGCCTCACCACTAAGCGTCATTCGCCCGTTCGGCCCGGACCGTTACACCGGGAGGGCGCCCGATCGGGCATCGTGGTCATGGGACGGCTGTCCTGGAATGTGGAACAGCTGTCTCGACTGGTGTCAAGGTTTCGCAGGATTATTCCCGTCATTCGGATGGCGATGCAGGTGTACGGCCGAACATGCGACTCTCGCGGCCACCACCCGAGGCCGAGCTGTATCCCCCGAAAGGCGACATTCCCGTGAGCACCCACCACAGAACCCGCTTGCTGGCCGCGGCCTTCGCCGCCTTGACCCTGGCCGGCGGGATCGCGGGGTGTTCACGCGCGGACAGCGGCGCCGCTCCGGCGGAGCAGAAGAGTCAGGGCGCCGCGGGCGAGGTGCGCGTCGGGTACTTCCCGAACGTGACGCACGCGCCCGCGCTGATCGGCGTCAAGAACGGCTACTTCGCCAAGGAGCTCGGCTCGACGAAGCTCACCACGCAGACGTTCAACGCCGGGCCCGAAGAGGTCAACGCACTGCTCGGCAACTCGCTCGACATCGCGTTCATCGGCTCCGGTCCGGCGATCAACGCCTTCACCAAGTCCAAGGGCGCCATCCAGCTCGTCTCCGGCGCGGTCAGCGGCGGCGCGCAGCTGGTGGTGAAACCCGAGATCACCGCGCCCGAACAGCTCTCCGGCAAGAACATCGCGACGCCGTCGCTGGCGAACACCCAGGACGTCGCGCTCAAGAAGTTCATCGCCGAGAAGAAGCTTCCCGACGTCAAGATCACCAACCTCGACAACCCGAAGACGTTCGACGCCTTCAAGAAGGGCGAGCTCGACGGCGGCTGGCTGCCGGAGCCGTGGTCTTCGCGGCTGGTGCTGGACGCGGGCGCGAAGGTCCTGCTGGACGAGAAGACCCTGTGGCCGGAAGGCAAGTTCCCGACCACCGTCGTGATCGTCCGCAGCGAGTTCCTTCAGCAGCACCCGGAAACCGTCACCGCCATCCTCAAGGGTGAACTCGCCGCCATCGACTGGGCGAAGACCAACCCCGCCGAGGCGAAGAAGGTGGTCAACGGAGAACTCAAGGCGCTCGCGGGCAGCACACTGAGCGAGGCGGTCCTCGACCGCGCGTTCTCCGGTATCGACCTCGGCATCGATCCGGTGGCGTCGACCTTCACCCAGCTCGCGCAGGACTCGGTGACCGCGGGCGTGGTGAAGTCCGCGGTGGACCTCAAGGGGTTCGCCGATTTCGGCCCGCTCAACGCCGTGCTCAAAGACCAGGGCAAGCCCGGCGTGAACGCGCCCGGACTGACGAAGTGACCGGAGGGGATCAGCGATGACGACCACCTTGGAGCCAGGCTTGTCCACCGGTGTCGCCGTGCGGCTCGACGGGGTCAGGAAGGCGTTCGGGCCGACCGGCCGCGCCGTCGTGGCCCTCGACGGGATGGACCTGACGGTCGCCCCCGGCGAGTTCGTCTGCCTGCTCGGCGCGTCCGGTTGCGGCAAGAGCACCCTGCTGAACCTGGTCGCCGGCCTCGACCGGCCGACGTCCGGCTCGATCACGCTGGAGACCTCCCGGCCCGCGGTGATGTTCCAGGAGGCCGCGCTGATGCCGTGGCTGACCGCGGCCCGCAACGTGGAACTGCCGCTGCGCCTCGCCGGGTTCAGCCGGACAGAACGCCGCGAGAAGGCGGCCGAGCTGCTGGAACTCGTCCGCCTCGGCGGCGCGGGCGACAAGCGGCCGCACGAGCTGTCCGGCGGGATGCGGCAGCGCGTCGCGCTCGCCAGGGCGCTGGCCGCGACCCTGCGCGTCGGCGGTGACCCGGAGCAGTCGCTGCTGCTGATGGACGAGCCGTTCGCCGCGCTCGACGCCATCACCCGCGACGTCCTGCAGGGCGAGCTGCTGCGCGTCTACCGCAGCACCGGCACCTCGGTGCTGTTCGTGACCCACGACGTCCGCGAGGCCGTCCGGCTCGGCCAGCGGGTCGTGCTGCTCTCGTCGCGGCCGGGCCGGGTCGTGCGGGAATGGCGCGACGTCCAGACCGCCGACGCCGAAGAGCTGACCTTGGAGATCACCGGTCACCTCCGGGAGGTGATCAGTACCCATGCCGCGGCTTGACCGCCCCGAAACCGCGGCGGAGGACGCCGACGAGGCCGTCGGCGCGGGACTCGACTCGCTCGACACCCCCACCGGTGAACGCCGGGAAAGCCGGGGGAAGCGGTTCTTGCGCGGCTTCGTGCCGCCGGTCGTCTTCCTGGTCCTGCTGGTCGTGCTGTGGCAGGCGCTGTGGGCCGCCGCGTTCTGGCCGGAGTCGATGCTGCCCGCGCCGCTGGCGGTGTGGGACGAACTCGTCGGCATCACCGTCGACGGCGACATCTTCGAGTTCGTGTGGACGTCGGTGCACCGGGCCGCGCTGGGCTTCCTGATCGGCGTGGTCATCGGGACCCCGCTGGGCTTGCTGGTGGCGAAGGTGCGGCTCGTCCGCTCGGCGGTCGGGCCGTTCCTGACCGGTCTGCAGAGCCTTCCTTCGGTGGCGTGGGTGCCGGCGGCGATCCTGTGGTTCGGGCTGAACGACGCGTCGATCTACTTCGTCGTCCTGCTGGGTTCCGTGCCTTCGATCGCGAACGGCCTCGTCTCGGGCATCGACCAGATCCCGCCGATCCTGCCGCGCGTCGGCCAGGTGATGGGTGCGAACCGGCTCTCGTCGGCGCGGCACATCCTGCTGCCCGCCGCGTTGCCCGGGTTCCTGGCCGGGCTCAAACAGGGCTGGGCGTTCTCGTGGCGTTCGCTGATGGCCGCGGAGTTGATCGCGCTGTCCCCGGCGCTCGGCAAGGGGCTCGGCGCGTACCTGAACGAAGGTTCGTCGTTCAACAGCATGGAAGGCGTGATCTCGGCGATCTTCCTGATCCTGCTGGTGGGCGTGGGCATCGAACTGCTGGTGTTCCGGCCGCTGGAACGCTCGGTCCTGCGTGCCCGTGGTCTCACCGCGTCCCTTTAGGACTTTGGGCAGGCTAGCCTTACCCGCATGTCCGTTTCCGGTGTGCGGGTCAAGGCTGGCCTGACCGCGCTGATGATGTCGTTGCTGGTGACCGGTTGCGGATCCTCGCAACCGGTCGACGAAACGCTGGTGCCGCCGGAATCCCGCGGCACCTTTCCGGTGACCGTCGAGCACAAGTACGGGTCGACGACGGTCGAGAAGCAGCCCTCGCGGGTCGTCACGCTCGGCCTGTCCGACCACGACGCCGTGCTGGCGCTCGGGATCCGGCCGGTCGGCGCCGTCGACTGGTTCAAGGAGCGGCCGTACGGCAAGTGGCCGTGGACCCAGGCGCGCTGGGGCGAGAAGCAGCCGGAGATCGTCGGCGAACGCGACGACTTCAACCTGGAGAAGATCGCCGCGCTGAAGCCGGACCTGATCCTCGCCCAGTACAGCGGGATGAAGAAGGAGCAGTACGACAAGCTGTCGCAGCTCGCCCCGGTCGTCGCGCAGCCGCCGAAGTACGAGGACTACGCGGCGCCGTGGCAGGAGATGACCCGCATGGTGGGCCGCGCGCTGGGGCTCGCGCGGAAGGCCGACGACCTGATCGCCGGGATCGACCGGCGGTTCGCGCAGGCGCGGGCCGAGCACCCCGAGTTCGCGAAGCTGTCGATGGTCGTCGCCGACACCTTCGAGGCGGGCAAGTTCTCGGCCTTCACCACGACCGACCCGAAGATGATCTTCATGACCGAGCTGGGTTTCCGGCCCTTCGACCCGGTGAAGGCGGAGAGCAAGCCGGAGAAGAACGTCGTCGAGGTCACCTCGGAACGGTTCGACCTGTTCGACGCGGACCGGCTGGTGTGGCTGAACTCCGACGTCGGCGCGGAGACCAGGGTGCGGGCCGATCCGGTGTACCGGAAGCTGAAGGTCTCGGCGGGCAAGCGGGATCTGTTCATCACCTACGAGAACCCGCCGGTCGGCGCCGCGATCTCGTTCAACACCGTGCTGAGCATCCCGTACGCGATCGAGCAGCTGGTGCCGAAACTGGCGGCCGTTCGAGGCTCGTGAGTGGCAAGGCTGGTTCTAACCGTCCTTGCCTGCTCACTGGTGTGATCGGCGGTCGAGTGTGGAGGATTTGGGGCGTCCCGAATCCTTCACCTATGGGGGCCCTGCTTCGTCTCGACGGGGGAAGATTCCGGCCGTTGAACGTCCGGAAACTTCCCCCGTCACCTCGTCTGCCACCGGATGCGCCCGGCACGACCTTGATCAACGGAAGATCGGGGACGTTCTGTTTCCCGGATCTTCCGTTGATCAAGGTTCAAGACCGGGCGTCCCTGGCGACGATGTAGGAATTGGGACGTTGAACGTCCCAATTCCTGCATCGTCGCGCCCGGCAGCCGCGGACCCGCCACTCTCGCCCAGTCAGGCGTGGGTAGGTGAATACCGGTCCGCTCAAACCGTCCTCACCACTCACGACCACCTGCACCGACTCGGTACTTTCGCGTGACTGGACGGACGGCACGTGTGATCAGACGGACGACACACGTGACTGGACGGACGGCACGGCGACGGCCGAGTTCCACCGC
This sequence comes from Amycolatopsis thailandensis, assembly GCF_042723255.1. Lineage (NCBI taxonomy): Bacteria > Bacillati > Actinomycetota > Actinomycetes > Pseudonocardiales > Pseudonocardiaceae > Amycolatopsis > Amycolatopsis thailandensis. The sequence goes on along the minus strand of NZ_JBHXJK010000023.1, from coordinate 26,778 downwards.
GTGTCGTCCCTCTGATCACGCGAGCCGTCTGTCTGATCACACGTGTCGTCCACTCGGTCACACGAAACCGCCCGGCCGTAGGTACCTGAAAACATGCTTGGCTCAAACCGTCCTTGCCACTCACGAGTCCGGGCGTTCATCTTCCGGAGGTGGCCTACCTACGGCACCGTAAGTTACGGTGTCGTAGGTAGCGTTTTCCGTACCCTGGAAGGACGAAGCGCATGGCGGTCCCCGAAACCACCCGGCTGATGCTCGAACTCGAAGGGACGGTCGAGGAGAACCTCAACCGCCATCTCGGGGTCGCCAAGGAATGGATGCCGCACGAGTACGTCCCGTGGGACGAGGGCCGGAACTTCGCCGACCTCGGCGGGGAGGCGTGGGATCCCGGGCAGTCGCGGGTGTCGCCGATCGCGCGGACCTCGCTGGAGGTCAACCTCCTCACCGAGGACAACCTGCCGAGCTACCACCGCGAGATCGAGCGGGCCTTCGGCCGCGACGGCGCGTGGGGCACCTGGGTGCACCGCTGGACCGCCGAGGAAGGCCGCCACGGCATCTGCATCCGCGACTACCTGCTGGTGACGCGCGCGGTGGACCCGGTCGAGCTGGAGCGCATGCGGATGCAGACCATGGAGGCCGGCTACGACAGCGGCGACAAGGCGCTGCTGAACGTCTTCGCGTACGTGTCGTTCCAGGAGCTGGCGACGCGGATTTCGCACCGCAACACCGGGAAGTACACGCAGGATCCGATGTGCGAGAAGCTGCTCGCGCGGGTCGCGATGGACGAGAACCTGCACATGCTCTTCTACCGGAACCTGGTGCAGGCGTCGCTGGAGCTTTCCCCCGACGCGATGATGCGGGCCATCACCGACGAGGTCGTCCAGTTCCAGATGCCGGGCGCGGTGATCCCGAGTTTCGTGCGGAAGGCCGCGCTGATCGCGAAGGCGGGCATTTACGACCTGCGGATCCACCACGACGAGGTGATCTGGCCGTTGCTGCGGCAGTGGAAGATCTTCGAGCTCGAAGGGCTCGGCGAGGTGGGGGAGAAGGCGCGGGACGAACTCGATCAGTTCCTGAAGGCGCTCGACACCCAGGCGTCACGTTTCGAAGAGCGCCGGGCGGCCGCCGAGGCCCGCTCCGCCGCCCGGAAGTGACCGTGCCGGGATGTCATGAGGGATCCCCTTAAGACGAAAAACGTCTTAAGGGGACCCCTCATGACACTTCCAGGAACCGGAGAGAGCTAGCGCGAGCGGCGCGAACCGGCGCGCGTCCCCGAGGAGAACGCGGCCGCACCGCCCCGGCGGGCCGGAGCCCCACCGGACTGGTTCCGCGAGGACTGGGACTTGGCGGCACCGGAACCCCGGCGCGGCTGCGACTCGGCGGCACCGTGGCGCCCCTGGCGAGCCTGGCCGCCCTTGGGCGCGCCTTCGCGACGTCCGGTGGACTCGCCCGCCCGACGGCCCTGACCGGCGGAAGCGCCGCCACGGCGGTCTCCCTCGGAGCGGGGCTGACGCGAGCGGCCGTCCGAGGAGCCACCGCGACGGCCACCGGAAGCGCCCCGGCCACCGGCCGAAGGACCACGGCCGCGACCGCCACGGGCACCGCGGCCACCAGCGCCGCGACCGGCGGGACGCTCTTCGTCCTCACCCTTGGCCGGGATGGCCTCTCCGGAGGCGGTGACCTTCTTCGGCCGGGTGTCCACGATCGGCCGCCGCGGCGACGCGGTGAACGAGCGCTCGCCGGGCGCCAGCTCCGACAGCAGCGGGTGGCCGGGGCCGAGCTGCGTCGTGGTCGGCTTGATGCCCGCCTTGCGGGTGAGGTCGCGGACGTCGCCGACCTGCGCGTCGGTCATCAGCGTGACGACGGTGCCGGACGCCCCGGCCCGCGCCGTCCGGCCCGAACGGTGCAGGTACGCCTTGTGCTCGACCGGCGGGTCGGCGTGGATGACCAGTGTGACGTCGTCGACGTGGATACCGCGGGCGGCGATGTCGGTCGCGACCAGCGTCTTCGCCGCGCCGGAGGCGAACGCCTCCAGGTTGCGGGTGCGCGCGGTCTGGCCGAGGTTGCCGTGCAGTTCGACCGCCGGCACCCCGGAGGCCATGAGCTTGCGCGTCAGCTGCTTGGCGCGGTGCTTCGTCCGGGTGAACACCAGCGTGCGGCCCGGCGCGGCGGTGAGGTCGATCAGCACCGGCAGCCGGTGGGTCTCCTCCAGGTGCAGCACGTGGTGCTTCATGGTCGAGACCGGCGACTGCGCCGAGTCGACGCTGTGCGTGACCGGGTCGTGCATGAAGCGCTTGACCAGCACGTCGACACCCGCGTCGAGGGTCGCGGAGAACAGCAGCCGCTGCCCGCGCTCCGGGGTCTCGGCCATGATGCGCCGGACGTCGGGCAGGAAGCCGAGGTCGGCCATGTGGTCGGCCTCGTCCAGCACGGTGATCTCGACGTGGTCGAGCTTCGCCTCGCCGGAGCGCATGTGGTCGGCGAGCCGGCCGGGGCAGGCGACGACGATGTCGACGCCGTCACGCAGCCGGGTGATCTGCGGGTTGGGGCTGACGCCGCCGAAGATGGTCGTGACCTTGAGGCCGAGCGGCTTGGCCAGCGGCAGGAAGGACGCCTCGATCTGGGTGGCCAGTTCGCGGGTCGGCGCCAGGACCAGCGCGCGAGGGCGGCCGGGGCGGCGCCGGGTCGGGCCCGCGGCGAGCCGGGCGAGGACGGGCAGCACGAAGCCGTAGGTCTTGCCGGAGCCGGTGCGGCCGCGGCCGAGGACGTCCCGGCCCGCCAGCGAATGCGGCAGTGTGGCGGCCTGGATCGGGAACGGGCTGGTGACGCCCTGTTCGGCGAGCGCGTCCACGAGAGTTCCGGGCAGGCCGAGTTCGGTGAAAGTAGGTGTGCTCATAAGCGTATGGGCGCGGGTGCGCCCTGGTGTCTCCGTAAGGATAGAAAGGGTTGTCCTGCCCGGCGCAGACCTCGGGGGCCGCGGCGCGTGGTCTTCGACAACGAAACGCGGCCCGAGGCAGAACTGAGCGGACCGCAACACCAGTGTACCCGGTTCGTGATCTCCCGGGCTACGTGATTTCCCCCGCACGCGGATCGCACCCCCCGACGAAGCGGGCGGGCGATGTTCGTCGGTTTCCACGATTCGGCGGGGGTGCCGCGGTGAAACGCTGGCCTGACCGGACGAAAGGGGACACGGGTGTCGAACGTTCAGGAACTGCAAGGGGTGCTCGACGAGGAGGCTCGCGGGGCGGGCGTCCCCGGGGCCGTGGTGGGGGTGACGTACCGGGGCGAGGAGTCGGTGTTCACCACCGGAGTGTCCAGTGTGGACACCGGACTCCCGGTCGACCCCGGGACACTGTTCATGATCGGCTCCACCAGCAAGACCTTCGCCGCGGCCGCCGTGCTGGCCCTGGTCGAAGACGGCGCGCTCGACCTGGACAAGCCGGTCGTCGAGTACCTCCCGGATCTCCGCCTGGCGGATCCGGAGGCACGCGGGAAAGTGACCCTGCGGCATCTGCTCACCCATTCCGCCGGATTCCTCGGCGACGTCGACCTCTCCACCGGATGGGGTGACGACGCGCTGTCCCTCGCCGTCGACCGGTTCGGCGAGCTGCCGCAGAACTTCGCCCCCGGCGAGGTCTTCTCCTACTGCAACGCCGGATTCCAGCTGGCCGGACGGGTCGTCGAGGTGGTGGCGGGCGAGGCGTTCGAGGACGTGGTCCGCGTCCGGCTGCTCGAACCGCTTGGCATGACCGAGTCGTATTACCTGCCGTGGGAAGTGCTCACCCGCCGTCACGCCGTCGGTCACGTGGTGCGTGACGGCGCACCCGCTGTCGAGCACACCGTGGGCCTGACCCGTTCGAGCAGCGCGAGCGGCGGCCTGTGGTCCACGGCGGGCGACCAGCTGAAATGGGCCAGGTTCTTCCTGACCGGCGAGGCCGAGGGCAAGCCGCCGATCAGCGATGCCACCCGTGACCTCCTGCGCGCGCCGCAGCGCGGGGCGGCGCTGCCGTTCGACGAGGTCGGGCTCAGCTGGCTGCGTACGCGTCACGGCGACGCGCGGCTGGTCCGGCACGGCGGCAACGTGAGCAACCTCCAGCTGTCGGAGTTCGTGACCCTGCCCGAAGAGGACTTCGCGGTCACCGTGCTGACCAACAGCGTGGGTGGCGGGGTGCTCGGCCCCCGGGTCGTCGACTGGTGCCTGGAGAACCTCGTGGGACTGCCGCCGATCGCGAGCGCCGCGCCGGCGCGCCTGCCGGACTTCGCCGACTACCTCGGCCGTTTCGAGACCGGTGACCTGGGGTTCGAGGTCACCGATCGCGACGGCGCGCTGTGGGGGCAGATGGTCGTGAACGTCGAGGACATCCCGTCCCCGCCCGCCTTCGAGGTCGTCTTCGTCGGTGAAGACGTGCTGGCCAAGGCCGCCGACCCCCGTAAACCCGCCGCCCGCTTCCTGCGCGACGAGCGTGGACGGGTGACTTCGATCGAGTTCGGTGGCCGGACGGCGAAGCGAGGCGCTACGGTTACCGGGTAGTAACTTCGGCTGACCAGGAGTGACCATGAGCGAAAAGGCGACCGCGTTGTTGCTGAACCCGGGTGGGTACGACCCACGGCAGTTCGACCCGGAGACGCGTCGCCTGCTGCGTGCCACCATCGAGTGGTTCGAACAGCGCGGCAAGCGCAAGCTCGTCGAGGACTATCACGACCGGACCTTCTACGCGGACTTCATCGAGTTCGCGGGCAAGGAAGGCCTGTTCTCGACGTTCCTCACTCCCGGCGCGAACGCCGAGGGGAACCCCGACAAGCGCTGGGACACCGCGCGGGTCGCGGCCCTGTCGGAGATCCTCGGCTTCTACGGCTTGAACTACTGGTACCCGTGGCAGGTCACCATCCTCGGCCTGGGCCCGGTGTGGCAGAGCGCGAACGAGGCCGCCCGCAAACGCGCGGCGGACTCGCTCGCGGCCGGCGGCGTCGCCGCGTTCGGACTGTCCGAAAAGGAGCACGGGGCCGACATCTACTCGTCGGACCTCGTGCTCACCCCGGACGGTGCGGGCGGCTACCGCGCGAACGGGTCGAAGTACTACATCGGCAACGGGAACTGCGCGCGGACCGTGTCGGTGTTCGGCCGTATCGACGGTGTCGAGGGCCCGGACCAGTACGTGTTCTTCTACGCGGACTCGGAACACCCGAACTACCGCGTGGTGAAGAACGTCGTCCCGTCGCAGATGTACGTCGCCGAGTTCGAGCTCGACGACTACCCGGTGTCCGAAGAGGACATCCTGCACGTCGGCGCCGAAGCGTTCTCCGCGGCGCTGAACACGGTCAACATCGGCAAGTTCAACCTGTGCTTCGGCGGCATCGGGATGTCGACGCACTCGCTGTACGAGGCGATCACGCACGCGCACAACCGGGTGCTCTACGGCAAGAAGGTCACCGATTTCCCGCACGTGCGCCGGGAATTCGTCGAGGCCTACGCGCGGCTCGTCGCGATGAAGCTGTTCTCCGACCGCGCCGTGGACTACTTCCGCAGCGCGAACGCGGACGACCGCCGGTACCTGCTGTTCAACCCGATCACCAAGATGAAGGTGACCACCGAGGCGCAGAAGGTCATCGGCCTGGTCGCCGACGTGGTGGCGGCCAAGGGTTTCGAGGCCGACACCTACCTCGCGATGTCGAAGAACGACATCGACGGCCTTCCGAAGCTCGAAGGCACGGTGGCGGTGAACCTCGCGCTGATCGCGAAGTTCGTGCCCGCGTACCTGTTCGCGCCGCAGGACTACGAGCCCGTGCCGACGCGGTCCGACGCCGCCGACGACGAGTTCCTGTTCCGCCAGGGCCCCGCGCGCGGGCTGTCCAAGGTGCGGTTCCACGACTGGCGCCAGGCCTACGCGAAGGCGTCGGCGATCCCGAACGTCGTGCGGTTCACCGAGCAGGCCGAGGCGCTGGTGAAGCTGTTCACCGACGCGGCCCCGGACGAGGCGCAGCAGCAGGACCTCGACTTCGGGCTCGCGCTGACCGAGCTGTTCACGCTGGTCGTCTACGGGCAGCTGGTGCTGGAGCAGGCGGAGATCACCGGCATCGAGACCGAGGTCGTCGACCAGATCTTCGGGATCCTGGTGCAGGACTTCAGCGTCGCCGCGATCGACCTGCACGGGAAGTCTTCGTCGACGGAGGCGCAGCAGGCGCTCGCGCTGGCGTCGATCCGGAAGCCGGTCGTGGACGCGGCCCGCTTCGACCACGTGTGGTCCCTCGTCCGCGATCTCTCCGGTGCCTACGCGATGAACCCGTAGTCCGAGTACATGAAGGCCCCCATCCTTGCGCCTAGGTACAGGATGGGGGCCTTCATGTACTTCTGAGTCCTACTTGCCGAAGCCGGCCTTCCGGAGCGCGTCCGCCATGGCGCCGCCGCCACCGCCGGAGTTCCCGCCCCGGCCACCGCGGTTGCCGCCACCCTGGCGCTGCCCGCCCTGGCCGCCGCGCTGACCGCCACCTTGACGCTGGCCGCCTTGGCCGCGGTCACGGCCGCCCTGCTCGCGAGCGGGTTTGCCGGGCTCGTCGTCCAGGCGCAGCGTCAGCGAGATCCGCTTGCGCGGCACGTCGACCTCCAGCACCTTCACCTTGACGATGTCGCCCGGCTTCACGACCTCACGCGGGTCCTTGACGAAGTTCTTCGACAGCGCCGAGACGTGCGCGAGCCCGTCCTGGTGCACGCCGACGTCGATGAACGCGCCGAACGCGGCCACGTTCGTCACGACGCCTTCCAGCCGCATCCCCGGCTTGAGGTCGCCGATCTTGTCGACACCCTCGGCGAAGGTCGCGGTCTTGAACGCCGGACGCGGGTCTCGGCCCGGCTTGTCGAGCTCGGCGAGGATGTCGGTCACCGTCGGCAGGCCGAAGGTGTCATCGACGAACTCGGTCGGCTTCAGCGCCTGCAACGTCCGCGTGTTGCCGATCAGCGAACGGATGTCCGTACCGGTCGAGGACAGGATCCGCCGCACCACCGGATAGGCCTCCGGGTGCACCGAGGACGAGTCGAGCGGGTCGTCGCCGTCCGGGATGCGGAGGAAGCCCGCGCACTGCTCGAAGGCCTTGGGGCCGAGCCGCGCGACCTCCTTGAGCCCGGTCCGGGTCTTGAACGGCCCGTTCTCGTCGCGGTGCGCGACGATGTTCTCCGCCAGCGTCGTCGTGATGCCCGAGACGCGGGTCAGCAGCGGCGCCGACGCGGTGTTGACGTCCACGCCGACCGCGTTCACGCAGTCTTCGACCACCGCGTCGAGCGAACGCGACAGCGAGATCTCCGACAGGTCGTGCTGGTACTGCCCGACGCCGATCGACTTCGGGTCGATCTTCACCAGTTCCGCCAGCGGGTCCTGCAGCCGCCGCGCGATGGACACCGCGCCGCGCAGCGAGACGTCCATGCCCGGCAGTTCCTGCGACGCGAACGCCGACGCCGAGTACACCGACGCGCCCGCCTCGGAGACGACGGCCTTGGTCAGCTTCAGTTCCGGGTGCTTCTTGATCAGCTCGCCGGCGAGCTTGTCGGTCTCGCGCGACGCGGTGCCGTTGCCGATCGAGATCAGGTCCACGTCGTGCCGCGCGCACAGGGCGGCGAGTTCGGCGATGGACTGGTCCCACTTGTTCGCCGGCTGGTGCGGGTAGATCACGTGGGTGGCGACGACCTTGCCGGTCGCGTCGACCACGGCGACCTTGACGCCGGTGCGGAAACCCGGGTCGAGGCCCATCGTGGCGCGGGTGCCCGCCGGGGCGGCGAGCAGCAGGTCGCGCAGGTTCGCGGCGAACACGCGGACGGCGTCGTCCTCGGCGGACTGACGCAACCGCATCCGCAGGTCGATGCCCAGGTGCAGCAGGATCTTCGTCCGCCACGCCCAGCGGACGGTGTCGCCGAGCCACTTGTCGCCGGGACGGCCTTCGTTGGCGATGCCGAACTTGTACGCGATGCGGGTCTCGTACTCGGTTGGGCCGGTCTTCGGCTCCTCGGAAGGCTCCTCCGACTCCATCGTGAGGTCGAGGATCTCCTCCTTCTCGCCGCGCAGCATCGCGAGGATCCGGTGCGACGGGAGCTTGGTGTAGGGCTCGGAGAACTCGAAGTAGTCGGAGAACTTCGCGCCTTCTTCGGCCTTGCCGTCGCGGACCTTCGAGGCCAAGCGGCCTTCGGTCCACATCTTCTCGCGCAGTTCGCCGATCAGGTCCGCGTCCTCGGCGAAGCGTTCGACGAGGATCGCGCGGGCGCCGTCCAGCGCGGCCTGCGCGTCCGCGACACCCTTGTCGGCGTCGACGAACACCGCGGCGGCGGCCTGCGGGTCGGTGTTCGGGTCGTTCATGAGCCCGTCGGCGAGTGGCTCCAGACCGGCCTCGCGGGCGATCATCGCCTTCGTCCGCCGCTTGGGCTTGTACGGCAGGTAGATGTCCTCGAGGCGGGACTTGGTGTCCGCCGCCATGATCGACGCTTCGAGCGCCTCGTCCAGCTTGCCCTGGCTGCGGATCGACTCCAGCACCGCGACCCGGCGCTCGTTGAGTTCCCGCAGGTAGCGGAGGCGTTCTTCGAGCGTGCGCAGCTGGGCGTCGTCCAGCATCCCGGTGACTTCCTTGCGGTACCGGGCGATGAACGGCACGGTCGATCCGCCGTCCAGCAGGTCGACGGCCGCCTTGACCTGCCCCTCGCGCACGCCGAGTTCTTCGGCGATCTTCTGCTCGACTGTCTGCAGGCCCTGCACGCTCACTCCCACGCTCCTGAATCCGCCCTCGGGTGCTCTCGGACCCTGCATTCTGCCGCTCGTGCCGAGCCGACTTTCGTATGGCCTCCCCTAAGCGAACCCTTGACAGCTGGATTGGTCTGTACCATTTTGATGTGGCCGACATCACCCGTTCGTGGAGGCCAGTAGTGAAAGTCAAGCCGAAACACGCGTTCCTCGCCCTGCTGTCGTCACTGGCCGTGTGCCTGGGGGTGACTTTCGCGGTCTCGGGCAGCGCCTCGGCCGCCAACATCCTGACCAACCCGGGCTTCGAACTCGGGACCACGAGCGGCTGGAACTGCTCCGGTACCTCCTCGGTGGTCAGCACGCCGGTCCACTCTGGCAGCCGCGCGCTCAGCGCCACCCCGGCAGGACAGGACAACGCCCGCTGTTCGCAGAGCGTGTCCGTCAAGCCCAACACCGCGTACACGCTGTCGGCCTGGGTGCAGGGCAGCTACACGTACCTGGGTGTCACCGGCACCGGAACGGGTGACAAGAACACCTGGACCCCGGGCGGCGCCAGCTGGTCGCAGCTGTCGCTGAACTTCACCACCGGCGCGTCCACCACCAGCGTCGAGATCTACCTGCACGGCTGGTACGGCCAGCCCGCGTACTTCGCCGACGACGTCAACCTCGACGGCCCGGGCGGCTCGCCCACCACGACGCCGACGACGACCACGTCGTCGCCCACCACCAGCACCTCGCCGACCACGTCGAACCCGCCGACGACCACGACGACCAACCCGAACCCGGGCGACCTGCCGAAGCACGTGATCACCGGGTACTGGCAGAACTTCTACAACGGCGCGAAGGCGCTCAAGCTCGCCGACGTCCCGACGAAGTACAACATCATCGCGGTGTCCTTCGCGGACGCGACGACGACGCCGGGCGCGGTCACCTTCACCCTCGACTCCGGTCTGTCGAGCCAGCTCGGCGGCTACACCGACGCGCAGTTCAAGGCCGACATCAAGACGGCGCAGGCGCGCGGGCAGAAGGTCATCCTGTCCGTGGGCGGTGAGAAGGGCACGATCCGCGTCGACTCCTCGGCCGCGGCGACGAACTTCTCCAACAGCATGAAGTCGCTCATCGCGAACTACGGCTTCGACGGCGTCGACATCGACCTCGAGAACGGCGTCAACGCCACTTACATGGCGCAGGCGCTGCGGGCGATCCACGCGGGCGGCGGCACGGTCATCACCATGGCGCCGCAGACGATCGACATGCAGAGCACCGGCGCGGAGTACTTCAAGCTGGCGCTGAACGTCAAGGACATCCTGACGATCGTCAACATGCAGTACTACAACAGCGGCGCGATGCTCGGCTGCGACCAGAAGGTCTACTCGCAGGGCACGGTCGACTTCCTCACCTCGCTGGCCTGCCTCCAGTTGCAGGGCGGCCTGCGACCCGACCAGGTCGGGCTCGGCCTGCCCGCCTCGGGTTCGGCCGCGGGCGGCGGCTACCAGGCGCCCGGCAACACGGTCAACGCGCTGAACTGCCTCGCGAAGGGCACGAACTGCGGTTCGTTCAAGCCGTCGACGACGTACCCGACGATCCGGGGCGCGATGACCTGGTCGATCAACTGGGACGCCTCGCAGGGCTACACGTGGTCGAACACGGTGAGCGCGGGCCTGGCCGGCCTCCCGTGATGATCGCCTAGACCGGGGCGGGGCACCGTTGTCGCGCGGGCGACGGTGCCTCGCCCTTTCCATTTCACGCATTTCGTCCTCTGGATGCGGTAGTTGGCAGGGCGAACTACCGCATCCAGAGGACGAAACGCATGCGGGTCAGAGGGGCGTGAGCGGCAGGCGGAGGGCGGCCGGGGCCTCCGGGGGCACGACGGGCTTCAGCGGAGCGACGGGGGACAGCCGCCGGTAAGGGGAGCCGAGCGGCGGCCGCGGGTCCGCCTCACCTTTGTTGGGCCACAACGACATCGCGCGTTCCGCCTGTGCGGTGATGGTCAGCGACGGGTTCACCCCGAGGTTCGCCGAGATCGCCGACCCGTCGGCGATGTGCAGCCCCGGGTAGCCGTGCACCCGCTGATACGGGTCGACGACGCCGGTCTCGGCGCTCTCGCCGATCGCGCACCCGCCGATGAAATGCCCGGTGATGGGGATGTTCGCCAGATCCGTCCACGCGCCCTGCGCGAGCCCGCCGATCTTGTCCGCCACCCGCCGGGTGACCTCGTGCCCGGCCGGGATCCACTCGGGGTTCGGGTCGCCGATGCCCTGTTTCGTGGTCATCCGGCGGCCGAAGGGCCCGCGTTTCGTGTACGTGGTCACGGAATTGTTCAGCGTCTGCATCACCAGCAGCCCGACCATCCGCTCCGACCAGCGCCGCGGGTTGTGCAGCCGCACGAGGTTCCGCCGGTTCCGCCACAGCTCGCGCACGCCGAGCGCCCACCGGCGCTTGCCCGGTTCGGCGTCGACGAGCACCGTCGTCAGCAGGCCCATGAAGTTGCTGCCCTTGCCGTAGCGCACCGGTTCGACGTGCGTGACGGCGTCGGGATGGATCGACGACGTGATCGCGACGCCGCGGGTGAAGTCCGTGTCCCTCCGCAGCGACCGCGCGGCGAGCACGGCCTCGGAGTTCGTCCTGGCGAGCAGACCCAGGCGCGGCGACAGCCCCGGCAGCGTTCCGGAGTCCTTCGACGAGTGCAGAAGCCGTTGGGTGCCCAGGGAAGCGGCCGCGAACACGACCTGCTCGGCGGTGAAGGTCCGGCGGGCCCAGCGTCCGGTCCGGACGGTGTCGATTGCGTACCCGCCGTCGATCGGCCGCACCGACACCACGGTGGTCAGCGGATGGACCTCCGCGCCCGCTTTCTCGGCCAGGTACAGGTAGTTCTTGACGGTCGTGTTCTTCGCGCCGACACGGCAGCCGGTCATGCACTCGCCGCAGTGCGTGCACGGATTCCGTCGTGGGCCCTCGCCACCGAAGAACGGGTCGACGTCACGCTTCCCGAAGTACACGCCGACCGGGGTCGGCCGGTAGGTGTCCGCGATGCCCATGTCCTCGGCGACGTCGCGCAGTACCTTGTCGGCCGGGGTGACCAGCGGGTTTTCCGTCACGCCCAGCATCCGCTTCGCCTGGTCGTAATGCGGGGCGAGCTCGGCTTTCCAGTCGGTGATGTGGGCCCATTGCGGGTCTTCGTAGAAGGTGTCCGGGGGTTCGTAGAGCGTGTTCGCGTACACGAGCGAACCGCCGCCGACGCCCGCGCCGCTCAACACGAAGGTGTTCTTCAGCAGGGTCAGTCGCTGGATGCCGTAGCAGCCCAGTTTCGGGGCCCACAGGTACTTCCGCAGCCGCCACGAGGTCTTCGCGAACTCGTCGTCCGCGAACCGGCGGCCGGTCTCCAGCACACCGACGCGGTACCCCTTCTCGGTGAGCCGCAACGCGGTCACGCTGCCGCCGAAACCCGAGCCGATCACCAGCACGTCGTAGTTCATCGCGGTCCCGCCGTCCGGTAGTCGCCGAGGTCGAGCGTCTTCGTCCGACGGTCGTACTCGATCACCAGACCCGGCCAGTTCGTGCTCACCCGGCCGTTCTCTTGCCGGTACCAGCTGGCGCAGGCCGCCCAGACACTGCGGCCGAGCCGACGCTGGACTTCCTCGTCGTAGCGCTGCTCGACCTCGGGGACGACGTCCATATAGGACACTTCGGGGCGGCTCAGGTGCTCGACGGCCTGGCGGATGTAGCGGGCCTGCCGTTCGATCATGTAGATGATGGAGCCCGCGCCGAGGTTCGTGTTGGGCCCGTAGACGCAGAACAGGTTCGGGAACCCCGGCACGGTCATGCCGAGGTACGCCCGCGCGCCGCCCTTCCACGCGTCGGACAGCGACCTGCCGCCGAGACCCTCCACCTCGATCTCGCCGAGGAAGTCCTTGGCCGCGAATCCGGTCCCGTAGACGATGACGTCGGCCTCGTGCTCGACACCGTCTTCGGTGAGTACTCCGGACGGCGTGATCGCGCTGATGCGCCGGGTCTCCACGGCGACGTTGTGCTGCGCGATCGCGGGCAGGTAGTCGTTGGTGAACAGGATCCGCTTGCAGCCCAGCGGGTAGTCCGGGGTGAGTTTCTCGCGCAGCGCCCGGTCCTTGATGTGACGGCGGCGCAGCTGGGCCGTCCGTAGTTCGAAGACCTTGGCCAGCAGGGGATGTTTGGTCATCGCGTAGGTCGCGTACTCGGCGAGGAGGAAGATCCGGAGCCTGCCGAGCAGTTGCGTGGCCGGGAGGTGCCGGAACAGCCGCTGCTGCCAGCGCCGGTAGTGGGTGTCCCGTTTGGCCATGATGTACGGCGCGGTCCGCTGGAACACCGTCAGCTCGCCCGCCTGGCGCTGGAGTTCGGGCACGAACTGGATCGCGCTCGCGCCGGTGCCGATCACCGCGACCTTCTTGCCGCGCAGGTCGACGTCGTGATCCCAGCGGGCGGAGTGGAAACTGGTGCCCTCGAAGGATTCCTGACCGGGAATGTCCGGCTGGACCGGTCGCGAGAGCTGGCCGACGGCGGGGATGAAGACGTTCGCTTCGAATGTCTCGCCGCTCGCGGTCTCGACCCGCCAGAGCCCGCGTTCCTCGTCGAAGGCCGCGCCGGTGACGCGGGTGTCGAAGCGGATGTGCGGTTCGAGACCGTAGCGGCGCACCACGCGTTTGAGGTAGTCGTGGATATCCGGTTGCAGCGAGAAGCGCTTCGGCCAGTCGGGATTGGGCTCGTAGGAGAACGAGTACAGCGGCGACGGGATGTCGCAGCCCGCGCCGGGGTACGTGTTCTCCCGCCAGACGCCGCCGGGTTCGGAGGCGCTCTCCAAGATGGTGAAGTCGTCGAACCCGGCCCGTTTGAGCTCGATCGCCATCCCGACTCCGCCGAAGCCCGTCCCTACGATCAGCACGCTCGTCTTGCCCATGCCGATCGAAGCTACGCAGCCGTCGCCCCTGGTGGAAGTACACGCCCGGCCACCTAATCGAGATTTCCGGCCACGCCCCTCCCGCGTTTCGTCCTCTGAATGCGGTAGTTCGCGTTGTCAACTACCGCATTCAGAGGACTAATTGCACCGAGTGGCTCTCGGCCTTCGGGTGGGCCCAGGCCAGGAGGCGGTACGCGGAGCTTTCGAGGGTGTCCAGATCCCGCTTCGGGACGCGCTCGAAGGGGGTGATCACCACCGAAGCTGCCTTCTTCACCGACTTGATCTCCCAGAAGCCCTTCACCGACCCGTCGACCAGGATGGTGCCCTTGACCAGGCCGTTCTGCGTGATGACGGTCTTGCGGTACTCGTCGCTGATCACCCGCGTGCGGTCGGCGTAGGACAGGACGGTCTGGTCGAACGGCCCCAGCAGCCGGGCCGGCGCGGGCGTGTCCGGATCCGGGCGAGGGACATCGGGCAGGTCGAAGAGTTCGCGGCCGTTCTCGTCACGGAACGTCCGCAGTTCCGGCCGCAGCCGCTCGGCGACCTCACCGAGCTTCGTGATCCCGGCCCACGCCTGCGCGTCCTGCACACTGGCCGGCCCGAACGCGGCCAGATAGCGCCGGAACATCGCTTCGGGTGACAGCGACTCGTCCGGTTCGGCGCCGAGCCAGTCCCCGGTGGTCTGATACGTCGGCTGCCCCGACTTGCCCCAGACACCGCGCGGCGGGATCTGCACCAGCGGCAGCAGCGCCCGCGCGACGTGCACCAGCGACGACGGCGCCACGCCCTCCCAGTGCTTCGCGAGTTCGGCGCCGAGCCCGGCGGACGAGAGCGGCCGTTCGCCGAGCAGTTTGCGGGCGGTGCGGGCGATCTCCTGGTGGTCGAGATCCTTGATGTCGGGGCCGAACTGGGTGTTGCCGAGCACCGAGCGGTCGTAGAGGGGCTGCACGATCGGCCGCCACGCCAGCGCGTCGGACGGCGTCACCAGGTGCACCGTGCCGCGCATGAGCGCGATCCGCACGACACTCTTGTCCAGCAGCAGGCTCGCCAGGTCTTCCTGGCTGAAGCCGTGCAGCCGCGTCCACAGCGCGAAGTACGGCGGGTTCGGCGCCTGCGCCTGCAACCCGGCGAGATGCTCGACCGCTTCGAGCGCGGTCATCTTCGAACGCCGGAGCAGCAGTTGCCGGTCCAGCATGGCGCGGTTCAGCGCGCGCCTGCTCAACGTGTCGGACATGCCGCTCACCCTAATCAGGATCAAGGACAGTTATGGTCCTCAATGCGCCGATCGTTGCCCGGGGATCCATAATCCCGGCCATGGAACTACCGCCGCCGGTGATCCGCGACTGGGACTACCCGCGCGGGACGGCGAGCATCGTGCTCATGGCCCGCTTCGCCGCCGAGAACGGCGTCGCGGGATTGGAGTCCTACGAGCACGCCCCGATCGACGGCCAGGTCGACGCGCGCCAGGAGCTGGCGGTGGTCCGGAGCCTGGTGCGCGGGCTCGGCGGCGGGGACGACGTCGCGCTGCGGCTGAGCAGGCGATACCGCGTCAGCGCCTTCGGCATCTTCGGCTTCGCGTGCATCAGCAGCCCGACGCTGGGCGACGCGATGCGGTTCGCCCTGCGGTACCTGGACCTGAGTTTCACGTTCTGCATCCCGCACGTGACCGTCGAAGCCGGGCGGCTCGCGCTGACCATGGACGACAGCCGCGTGCCGGGCGACGTCGCCCGTTTCCTGGTGCTACGCGACCTCGGCGCCATCCACACCGTCATGCGCGACATCCTGCCGGAAATCTCCCTGCGCTCGCTGGCTTTCCGGCACGACAAACCCTCCACTGTGGACGAATACGTGCGGACATTCGGGCTCGCGCCGTCGTTCTCGGCGTCGTCACAGGTCGCGACCCTGGATCCGCTGTTCCTCGACAAGCCCCTGCCGCAGGCCAACGATCAGACCGTCGCGGTCTGCGCCGCGCAATGCGATCTGCTGGTGTCGCGGAAACGCGAGCG
This sequence comes from Amycolatopsis thailandensis, assembly GCF_042723255.1. Taxonomy (NCBI): domain Bacteria; kingdom Bacillati; phylum Actinomycetota; class Actinomycetes; order Pseudonocardiales; family Pseudonocardiaceae; genus Amycolatopsis; species Amycolatopsis thailandensis. The sequence continues at coordinate 11,128 of NZ_JBHXJK010000023.1, read as the reverse complement.
ATCCGGGATCGCCCAGCAGGTCCGGGAGCGGCTGGTGCGCCTCGGCGGGGTCGACGCCGGGATGGAGGAGGTCGCGCGGCGGCTCGCCCTCAGCCCGCGCACGCTGCGACGGCGGCTGTTCGAGGCCGGGACCGGCTACCGCGCGCTGCTGGACGAGGTCCGCCAGGCCCTCGCCGAGGAGATGCTGGACACCGGCGCGCTCAGCGTCGAGGACGTCGCGCTGCGGCTGGGCTACGCCGAGGCGTCGAGTTTCATCTACGCCTTCAAGCGCTGGAAGGGGATGACGCCGGCGGCTTACGCCCGGCGGAACGCGTTGCGAGCACGGCCGGGTAGGTGACCCGCAGCAGGTGCAGGATCGAATCGGTGAGGAAGACCCGCAGCTCGTCCCGGCCGAGCGTGCCGCGGACCAGCCATTCGCGTGACGCGGCGCGCAGCATCCCACCGTACGACCGGATCATCGCGCGGAGCTCTTCGCGACCCTCCGTGACGTCACTCATCAACGCGGCCGCGAGCACCCTGTCGGCGGCGATCTCGTCACCCTCCAACATGATCCGCTCGATGTCCGGGTCACGGCCGACGGCCTCCGGCCCGATCGCCGTCAGCCACGCCTGTTCGTTGCGCTCGACGACCTCGATCCAGTGCCGGACGCTGATGGCGAGCCGCTCCTCGGCGGTCGTGTCGGGGAGGTTCTCGATCACCGGCGCCGGGACGATCATCATCTGCCGGACGACTTCCAGGTACAGCTCGCGCTTGCCGCCGAAGTAGTGGTTGATCAGCGGCCTCGCCACCCCGGCCGCCTTCGCGATTTCCGAGGTCGAAACCGAGGCGTAGGTGCCCTCGCCGAACAGCCGCCGGGCCGCCGCCAGGATCTCGGCGCGCCGGGCCGCCGGTTCGAGGCGGCGCCGACCTGAGAGAACGGGTGTCTCCGGATCGGTGTTCACGGTCCGAGCGTAACTGTTTCAGTGTCGATCCCAGGCGGGCGACCTGACTCGCGGAACACCGTCTCGCCGCTGTGCACCGCGCGCAATGCGGCGCTGATCCGGTCATGGAGAGCCGGTTTCAACAGACGTTCGGCCTCGGCCAGTGAGTACAGCCCGACCGATTCGATCTCGGGATCGGTGGACTGGATGCCGTGCACTTCCCGTTCGGTGATCAAGCCGCCGTCGAAGACGAACGCCAATCCCTCCGGCATGACCCCTCGCGTGGGGATGTGGTCGATGACCAGTAACGCACCGAGGGTGCGGGTGATCCCCAGCTCTTCGTGGAGTTCGCGTGCCGCTGTCGCCCACGGAGCTTCCTCGGCCTCTACCGCGCCGCCTGGGATCTCCCATTCGGGTTTGTACGTGGTCTCCACCAGCACTATTCGCGACCGGTCGTCGCGGAGCAGCACTCCGGCAGCGGTGCGTTTCCGGTTGAGGGAGGCCGCGTACTCACCGAAGGGAAGGAGATCCACGATTTCGCAGGTTACCGCCCAGCCGACCCGGCTGTGGGGCTCAGCGAACGGGTGTCTCCGGATCGGTGTTCACGGTCCGAGCGTAACTGTTTCAGTCCGTCGCCTGCCGTTACTCATTCGGAACGACCCGCAGGTAACTCCGAGAGGCTTCGAACCGACGTTCGGGGCGGGGGGACCGGGTGCCATGGGTAGGGACGAATGACCAGTGCTGAACGCGATCCGGTTCGCCGCGTCGGGCGGTGGGTCAGTGTCCGGTTGCAGCATCGTGACGTCCGGATCCAAAGTGACACCGCGGAAGAGTCCGTCTCCTACGCGGGGATCGTCATCACCAGTTTCGAGAACGGGGTCGAGGTCGGCGAACGCTGGATCCCGCTCGGGGGCGATCCGTCGGAGGCCGACGACGAGCAGCTCATCCAGCAGTTGCGTGACGCGCTGATCTGGCAGGCGCGCCGCCCGCCCACGGCCGCGGGGGAGTGACTGTGCTCGGCCAGGGTTCCCAATGTCGCATTTGAGACGCTGAGCGACCCAAATGCGACATTGGGAACACCCCGGCAGAGACCGGAAGTCCCGAGCGCCACGCAAGGGACGCTCAACGTCTCTTGCGTGGCGCTCGGGGCAAGCAGCTCAAGTGAGGCAGGCGGCCAAGCGCACGCGTGGCGAAGGTCCCAAGCCGAAGCGCTCAGGAGAGCGAAGACCGCCGCCGCGTAGGCACAGCGGTCAGCAGCGTGAAAAGCACCGCGGCCACCTGAGCCAGCAGCAACAGGTTCCGCGTCGTCCCCTGGTGCTCCACCACCACCTCCGAAGGCGCGGGCGGCACCGAGACGGCCACCTGATGCCCCCAGGCCCGCACGATCGGCACGGCCTTCCCGTCGACGCTCGCCTGCCAGCCCGCCTCGAACTCCGCCGCCAGCACGAGCAGCCGCCCGGTCGGCCCCTCCGAGACACGCACCCGCACGTCCGGCAGCCCGGCCTGCACCGGCGCCACCCCGGGCGACGCCCCCGGCGCGCCTTTCCCGGTCACGGCCGCCTGCGAAAGTTCCGGAGAGATCAGCGCCACCTGCCCACCCGCGGGCAGCAAGCGGAGCACCGGCCGCCCGTCGGAGGTCGGCGCCGCCGGGCCGACCAGATCACGCGCGAGTTCGACGAAAGCGCCGCCATCGGCACCGCTGGGCAGCACGACGTACAGCGCCCCCGAAGCCAAAGCCGCCGCGAAGGCCTGCTTGACCGCGTCCGGCGAGCCCTGAAGCAGGTCCCGGCGCCACGAGGCCAGCCGATCGGCGCTGCCGGGCGTCGGCGCGAGTTCGTCGTCGCCGTAGAACGGCAACCGCCCGCCGGTCTGCCGCACCGGCTCGGCCGAAGAGCCCACCACCAGCACCGAGCGTCCGGTCGCGGCCAGTTCCGCCGAGATCTCCGGAGCCAGCGACGGACGCCCACCCGACCGCAGCGGGCCCTCCCGTCCGGCGACGACCGCTCCGGTCGCCAGCGCCAGCAGCACGAGCACCCCGGCCACGGCCGTGACCTTCGTCAGCCACGGCGCCGGATCCACTCCGCTCCCGCCGCGCTGCCAGGTCGCCAGCACCGTCCACAGCAGCCCGGCGCCGATCACCAGCAGCGGCACCCCGGCGTACCCGGTCGCGTGCGCGCCGCCCGACATCGGCGTCACCGCCACGAACCGCACCGCCACGAGCCCGAGCACACCCAGCACGACGACCGCGACCCCGCCGCCCGCGCCCTTCGTCGGCCGCACCACCAGCGCGACGATCGCGGCCGCGACCAGCGCCACCCCGATCGGCCAAGCGCCGGGACCGCCCGGATCCAGCCCGGCGAGATCGGCGCCGGACGCCGCAGTGGCACCACCTCCGAGCCCGTGCAGCAACAGTTCCGGATGCCGCAGCAGCACACTCGGCCACGGCAGCAGCAGCGCCAGCGGCAGGAAGACCACGATCCCGACCGACGCGATCCGCCGCGCGAGCCCGGTCGGCGAAGGCAGCACCACGAACCCGATCACCAGGCCGACCACGGCCAGCGCGTGCGCCAGCGGAGAGAAGGCGCCGATCAGCGCCAGCCCGATCGCGCTCAGCGCCGAAACGTGCAGCCACCGCGAGTCCGCGCGGACCAGCAGGCCCACGATGCCCGCGATCACCGGCGGAAGCAGCAGGTGCACGACGACGACGTCGAGCCGACCCTGCGCGACCGAAGCGGTGGCCGCCGGGAGCACGCCGTACCCCGCCGCGACGACGGCGCGAACCCAGCGACGCACGCGAAGCCGTCGAGTGGCCGCGTACGCGCTCAGGGCGGCGAGCGGGATGTCGCCGATCAGCAGGATCGCGACCAGCGTCGCGGGCCCGCCGATCGGGGCGAAGATCGCGCCGAGGGTGCCCAGCACCGGCAGCGTCGCGGGCGCGGGACTCGCCGTCCCGCCCGCGATCGCGTGCCACGGCGCGAGATACGACGCCCAGATCTCGCCGAGCCCGCCGACGGGCAGCAGCTTCCCGCCGAAGAGATCCAGCCCGAGCCGGGAACCGTTGACCGCGAAAGCGAGCGCCGTCAGGACGACGAGCATGATCACCGGCGGGGCGAACACGGTCGCGGCGAGCACCCGCTTCCGGTCGACCTCGACGAACACGAGTTCCGGCTCCGGCGGGCGTCCGCCGTCCCGCGGCACCGGCGAAGGTTTCGGCCCGCTCACGGCGGGTTTCTCGGGGACCGCGACAGCGACGACCGCGCTGGGCCGCCTCAGCCCCGTCCCCCGCGAGCCGACCCCGCGCATCGCCCCGGCGGGCAGCGCGCCGGGACCGACAGGACGATCTTGCCCGGCCTTCAACGCCTCCGGCGGGATCCAGGCCCCTTCCTGATCCGCGCCCTCCGGCACGGTCCCGAGGGCGAAGTCCCGTTCGACACCACGCCGGACGAGACCGACGACGCCGGCGCGGACCGCGTTGCGCACCCGCGTCAGCCGTCCGGTGAACAACCCGCGGACGTCACCCGGCCGGCCGGTCTCCCGGCGTTCGGCGCGAGCCGCGCGCAACCCGGCGTGACCGCGCAGCAGGTACCAGGTCGCCGCGAGTTCCGCGCCCGCCTCACCGGTGCGCCGCAGCAGCAGGAACGCGAGCGCCCGCAGCACCGCGAAGACCGGGATTCGAAAAAGTCCGAACCAAAAGGACAGTGGGGAGCAATTGACGAGGAACACCCGGAGCCCGTGCGCGCGGTTCGCCGTCGCGAGGGAAAGGGCGAGGGCGGCCGGATCCCGCTGCCCGGTGCTGAGCGCGCGGGCGTGCCGGAGCCGGGCCGACGGCACGGAGAGCACTCGCCCGCCCGCGGCGTTGGCGCGCCAGCCGAAGTCGAGATCCTCGCGCAGCAAGGGAAATCCGGGGTCGTAGCCGCCGAGGTCGTGCCAGACCTCCCGCCGCACCAGCGATCCCGCGCTCGGCACGGCCAGTACCGCGGTGTCGCTCTCCTCCGGCGAGATCTGCTGCCGGTGGCCGATGGCGTCGGTCGACAACCCGGCTTCGACGATGAGCCGCGGATCGCTCCAGTCCACCGCGAGCGGACCGAGCACCGTCGCCGCGGACTCGTTTTCCGCCGCTGCCAACAGGTTTTCGAGACAATCGGGTTCCGGCGCGCAGTCGTCGTGCAGCAGCCAGAGCCAGCCGCCGGGATCACCCCAGCGGTCGACGGCGTACTCGACGGCCTCAGCGACGGCGGCACCGAAGCCGACATCACTCGAAAGCGTGAGAATTCCGTCAAGGACCGGGGCTTCGCCGGCGACGCCTTCGGGAGCCGCCGCGTCGGCGAGGATCTTCGCCGTCCGGTCGGTGGATCCGGTGTCGACGGCCAGCACGTGTCGCGGCCGGACACCGCTGCGCCGCAGCGCGGAAAGCGCCAGTGGCAACCAGTTCTCGCCGTCGTGACAGACCACAATGGCCAGAACGGGGGCCGTGCGCGGCACAGGTGACGCGGCAGTGCGAGACAACGGGCACTCCAGAGGTGGCGGCGAAGTCGAGTGCCGCCACCCTACGACGCGACCCTGTCACCCGTTGGTGGCCCCACTGTATGGAACAGGACCGTGAGAACGGCTGGAAGCGATCTCCGGCGCACTGGGGGTGCCGGAGATCGCCGTCACACAGCTCGCTTTTTCAGTTTCCTACGCTCACGTTCGGAGAGCCCGCCCCAAATACCGAACCGCTCGTCATGCGCGAGGGCGTACTCGAGGCACTCGTCCTTGACCTCGCAACCGAGGCAGATCCGCTTGGCTTCACGGGTGGAGCCGCCCTTCTCGGGGAAGAACGCCTCCGGGTCCGTCTGCGCGCAGAGGGCCCGTTCCTGCCAGTCCTGCTCTTCCGCGGAGGCATCGTCGAAAAGCTCGGTGAGATCGCCCAGTTGCTGCTCCGGGACCTCACCCCAACCCACGACTTGCCCCCATTCCCTTCCATCTGCTTCCAACCGCACGTCCGCCTCCTCGCTGTCCACGCACTCCCCAGGCTGGCGGTGTTGAAACACCACTCGCCGCCCCCTTCCAGCGACGAATGACATCACTGTGATTACACCCGTGTAGTGCGGTCAGGTCAAGCGGAGTAGCGAGTTCGGGGGATACTCGGGCTCGATCGCGCAAGGGGACACGCCGAAGACTTCACATCGGGCATACGGAAGACTGGTGGGGTGCAGAGATCAGCAGTGCGGCCCAGTCCGATCTTCCTCGGCATCCTCGCGGTCACCGTCCTGGGCGGTGTCCTCGCGGCTTTCGGTGACGCGACCACGATTTACAGCCAGAAGTACGACCCGCTGATCATCACCGGCGTCGTCCTGCTCGTCGCGGGCGGCTGGGTCGCGTCCCTGACGCTGCACGAGTTCGGCCACGCGGTGGTGGCGTTCCGCGGCGGCGACCACAGTGTCGCCCACAAGGGTTACCTGTCCATGGACGTCCGGAAATACACGGATCCGGTGCTGTCCATCGTCCTGCCGTTGGTATTCCTCATCATCGGCGGCATCCCGCTGCCGGGTGGCGCGGTGTGGATCGAACACGGGCGCCTGCGCTCACGCGGTGTCCAGTCGTGGGTGTCGCTCGCCGGACCGCTGAGCAACCTCGGCGTCGGCGTCGCGCTGACGCTCGTCGTCGCGCTGGTGCCGATGACGAACGGGCTCGTGATCGGGCTCTCGTTCCTGGCCCTGCTTCAGATCGTCACGTTCCTCTTGAACATCCTGCCGATCCCCGGGCTCGACGGCTGGGGCGCGATCGAGCCGTACCTTTCGCCCGGGGCGCGGGAGTTCGGCGCGAAGGCCCGGCCGTGGGCGCCGCTCATCCTGTTCGCCATCCTGTTCGCCGTGCCGGGGGCCAGCCCGTTGCTCTGGGACGTGTCCTACGCGATCTTCGACACCGTCGGAGGATTCAAACTCGCCGCCATGTACGGACAGGACGCGTTCATGTTCTGGAAGTGAGCTCGCCCTCCGGGTGTGCGGTGAACCACTCGTGCGCCCGTTTCCAGACGCGTTTGAGGCCGGACCGCTCGCCGAGGTAGTCGCCTGCCATGCCGACCACCGGCAGTTTCCCGAGCGCCCGGTGGAAAAGCCTGCCGCGCGGCCGCTTCTCCAATTCCTCGACGATGCCCAGCAGCCCCCTGCCGAGCCGCCACAGCGTGCCCGCGGCGGCCTTCAGGGTGACCTTGCCGTGCTTCTTCTTCGCGTCTTCGAGTTCTTCGGTGAGCTTCGCCGCTTCGTCGTCTTCGGCGGCCTTGTCATGTTCGGCGTGTTTGCCCGCGGCCATCACCGGGTCGATGTCGCGTTCGAAGAGCACCCAAGCGATCAGCCGGACCCGGGCGCCGACGTCGGTCACGCCGTACTCCCCCGCGATCGCGCACAGCAGCACCCCTTGCGCGGCCGAGCCGAGCGCGTCCTGCACGGGCAGCCGGTCGGCGAGCGCGCCGCCGATCCCGGGGATCGCGGTGACCAGCGCGGTGACCCGGCCGACCCGGTTCACCCACCAATGGGTCCGCTGGTAGTTCGACATCTCCGCCCAGGCGGCGGTGCCGGGCACCTTGACCGAGGTGATCCCGTCGAGCAGCTTGTCCTTCAGCCCCGGCTCGACGTCGTCCAAGTCCTCGTGACGGCGTCCCCTGGCCTGGAGGCCGAACGGATCCGCGTCCCGCAGCGCGTCGACCATCGGCCCGCAGGCGCGGACGAACGGCCGCAGCACCGCCACGACCTGACGGTCCGAAATCGCTTCACCCACCGCTGTCTCCCTTCGCGGCTTTCGCCGCCATGCCGAGACCACCGCCCAGCGCCAGCGCTCCCGGCAAGGCCCCGCCGCCGATCAGCAGCAGCGCCCGCCAGTCCTGTATCAGCACCAGATCATTGCCGGGGCCGGTCACACCCATCCCCAGTACGACGAGTACCCAGACGAGCAGCGGAATCACCGAAAAGGAGGGCCGCACCACTTTCGCGGTCGTCCGCACCAGCAGCGGTGTCGTGATCACCGCGAGCACCACGGTCACCGGCATGGGGAAGTCACCGAGCTTCGGCAGCACGATCCCGTCGAGCCGGAGCGGCAGGAAGAACAGTTCGAGAAGCCCGAGCAAGAGCGCGTCGAAGCACAGCAGGACCAGCAGCAGACGCTGCCGCGAGGTGAGCGGCGGCGCGGTCACCTCGCGAGTCCCCCGAACAGATCGGCCCCGGCGCCCTCGGCCGGCCCGTGGGCGAGCACGAAGTACTCGTCCGTGGTGATCGGCTGCGCGACGTCGTTGCTCAGCGCGAAGTGGTCCGCGAGATGCGGCGGGGCGGGCACGCTGACCTGGGTCTCGTGCGCCCGCAGCGCGGCGGCCTTGGCCGGGATGTGCGCGCCGACGTCGAGGACGGTCGTGATGGTCTCGTCCGGCGTCACCGGCAGTTCGCCGTCGTCCGGGACCCGGAACGCCGAGCGTCCGCGCAGCGCGGCGAGCCCGGCCGTGACGGCGTCGCGGGAAGAAACAGTGTGGAAGACACGCTCGACCGACGCGGCCTTCGGCGCCGCGGCCATCGTGATCTCGTGCGCGCGGATGTGGTCGGGGTGCCCATAACCCCCGAAAGCGTCATAAGTGACGACGACCTGGGGGCGGACCTCGTCCAGGATCTCCGCGAGCTGGGCCGCCTGCTCGTCGGGGTCGCCGCCGGAGAACGCGCGCGGATGGGCCGCGGACGGCGTTCCGGCCATCCCGGAATCCCGCCAGCGGCCGATGCCGCCGAGATAACGGTGCCGGGTGACGCCCAGCGCGGCGCAGGCCGAAGCCAGCTCGCCCGCGCGGTAGCCGCCGAGCTGATCCGAGGCCCACGAACCGAGCCCATCCAGGGAGGGCGGGATGATCTCGCCCTCCTCACCGAGAGTGCACGTGACAACGGTCACGTCCGCCCCTTCGGACGTGTAGCGCGCGATGGTGCCACCGGTGGTGATGCTCTCGTCGTCCGGATGGGCGTGCACGAGGAGCAATTTGGGCCGATCGGAGATCACGGCTTGAAGACTAATTCGAACACGGCGCGCTTTCCTTTATAGGGTGTCGGGAACGGAAGGCCCGAGCACCGACCTTAGTCGGGCGACTCTCGGTTATCCTCGCGCGAGTCACGAGCATTGCGTCGTGACCATATGTACCCCCACGAAGGGCATCTTGGTGAGCACTGAAGCAGCATCGTCGGACCTCGGCGGCGTGTCGGGTTCGGTTCTGTCCATCTCCGACCTGAGCGTCTCGTTCCCGACCGACGACGGCGTGGTCGACGCGGTCAAGGGCATCGGATTCGACGTCAAGCCGGGTGAGATCGTCGCGGTGGTCGGCGAGTCCGGTTCCGGCAAGTCGGTGACCTCGATGTCGGTGCTCGGGCTGCTCCCGAAGACCAGCCGGATCGCCGGCGAGCTCCGCCTCGGCGACCGCAACCTGGCCGACCTCAAGGAGAAGGACCTCCAGAAGATCCGCGGCAACCAGGTCGCGATGATCTTCCAGGAGCCGATGACCGCGCTGAACCCGGTCTACACCGTCGGCTGGCAGCTGCGCGAGGCGCTTCGTTCGCACCAGGACATCTCGAAGGAAGCCGCCGACAAGCGCGCCATCGAGCTGCTGGAGATGGTCGGCATCCCGAACCCGCCGCTGCGCTTCAAGCAGTACCCGCACCAGCTCTCGGGCGGTCTGCGCCAGCGCGTCGTCATCGCGATGGCCATCTCGTGCGACCCGAAGGTGATCATCGCCGACGAGCCGACCACGGCGCTCGACGTCACCGTGCAGGCGGAGATCCTCGGCCTGCTGCGCAAGCTGCGCGACACCCTGAACACCGCGATCGTGCTGATCACGCACGACATGGGCGTCGTCGCCGACCTCGCCGACCGCGTGGTCGTCATGTACCAGGGCAACATCGTCGAAGAGGCGCCGGTGCGCGACCTGTTCGCTTCGCCTTCGCAGGAGTACACCCGCAAGCTGCTCGCCGCGGTGCCCGTGCTCGGCCAGCGCCCCGAAGGACGCCGCCTGCTCGACGACGAGGGCATCTCCGCCGACAGCGACGAAGCCACGAAGATCGCCGAGGAGATCCGGCTCGAAGACTCCGAGCTCGCGGCCGTCATCGAGGAGAGCGCGCCCGCGCTCGAGATCAAGAACCTCGTGCTGGAGTACCCGGGCCGCCGCGGCCAGGCGAAGAACCGCGCGGTGGACGACGTCTCGCTGAGCATCGCCAAGGGCGAGATCGTCGGCCTGGTCGGCGAATCCGGTTCCGGCAAGTCGACCGTCGGCCGCTGCGCGATCCGCCTGCTGACCCCGACCTCGGGCACCGTGTCGATCGCGGGCAAGGACATCACGAACATGTCGAACAAGGACCTGCGCCCGCTGCGCCGGTACTTCTCGATCGTATTCCAGGACCCGGCGTCCACACTGGACCCGAAGATGACCATCGGCGAGTCGATCGCCGAGCCGATGGTGCTGCACAAGTTCCTGTCGGGCAAGGCCCTGAACGAGCGCGTGGCGTCCCTTTTGGACAAGGTCGAGCTCGGCGGCCACTACCGCAACCGGTACCCGCACGAGCTGTCCGGCGGCCAGCGCCAGCGTGTCGCCATCGCGCGGGCGCTGTCGCTCGACCCGGCGCTGCTGATCGCGGACGAGCCCACCTCGGCGCTGGACGTGTCGGTGCAGGCCCGCGTGCTGGACCTGTTCCTGGACCTGCAGCGCTCGCTGCAGTTCGCCTGCCTGTTCATCAGCCACGACCTCGCCGTCGTCGACCTGCTGGCCGACCGCGTCGCGGTGATGCAGCACGGCAAGCTGGTCGAGGTCGGCACGCGTGACCAGGTGCTGCACTCGCCGAGCGAGGACTACACCCGTCGTCTGCTCTCGGCCGCTCCGGTCGCGGACCCGGTGCTGCAGGCCGAGCGGCGTGCGGCCTGGGAGGCGGGCAAGCTGGCCCCGGTGGCCGACTGACCCTCGGAAGTACATGAAGGCCCCCTTCACTGCGCCTAGCGCAAGGAAGGGGGCCTTCATGTACTTGGGGCGGCGTGTCGTATGCCGGGCTCGTAGCCGTGACTCGCGTGCTTGAAGCCGGATCACGCGTGCTTGAGCGCGGATCTCACGTGGTTGAAGGCGGATCACGGTGTGCGGCGCCTGGGCACGCGAGATCCGCCTTCAAACACGCGAGATCCGTCTCTGATCACGCGAGTTCGGCGCCTGAGCACGCCTACTC
>NZ_JBHXJK010000022.1:0-95112 GCF_042723255.1 Amycolatopsis thailandensis | reverse complement strand
CCCCGGGCCCCCCCCCATCCCGGTGGGCCTGGGGGATCGGCTTTCCCCGGGGGGGGTTTGTTTTGGGGCCCCCCGTTCACCCTATTACCGACCCAAGGGGACCCCTCATGACACCGGGCGCTAGTTGATCTCGTACGGGTCCCCGTAGACCTTCCACTTCAGCGGGGTGTGCAGGTCCAGGTTGCCGTCGTTGAGCCACACCAGCTGGGCCGTGTCGATCCGCGACGTGTCCGCGTGCGCCTCCTCCTGCTTCATGACCACGCGCCGCGCGTCGAGGAACGCCTTCAGGTACGCCGTCTCGTCGCCGCCCTGGGACGGCGGCTTCGCCTTCTGGAGCGCGGCCGAGCGGATGCCGCCGAAGCTGGCCTGGCTGGTGCCGGGCCCATGCATCACGATGGCGTCGTAGTAGATGAATTGCCCCAGAGCGCCCAGTCCGTCCGATTTGGCCTGGTTCACCGCCGGGTCGAAATAGACGCGATCGCGTTCGCCGTTCTGCGCTTCCTTGAAGTCCGCGCGTCCGGCGGCCTCCTTCCACGCGTTTTCGAAACCGCTGCCGAGGCCTTCGTGCGAATCGCTGCCGTCCACTTTCCGTAGCGCCGGAAGGTATTCCGCGAGCGGGTTGTCCGGGACCGAGTTCGTGTAGCGCTCGACGAGGTCGAGCATGTCGCCGGTACCGGAGCAGAACCCGATGATGCCGGCGGTGTACCCGCGTCCATCGCCGATGTCCTCGATGTAGGAGTACTGCGCTTTCCAGTCCAGCGAAGAGTTTTCCGCGCTGGAGACGATCTGCATCGCGATCTCCTTCTTCTCCGGTGAGGCGAGGTCGCCACCGGAGGCGAAGATCGACGCCGATGCCGGGGCGGGATCGGCGGACGCGTGTGAAGAGAGCGCGACAGGGCCGGAAACGGCGAGAGCGAGAACGGAGACCGCGCCGAGGGCACGGCGCATCGCGGGCCGCAGGGTGTCACTCATGAAAGGTGTCCCTTTCCACAGATAATTGTCATTCTCTGTCAGGTGTTGCTGCGGCGTGGGCACACGATAACCAGGGGTGACAGTTTCCGGCAAGGGGTCGATCCGGTTGAAGATTTTTGCTACAGGGTCGCGAAGCGCAGACCGGCGTCGCTCAGCCTGTCGATCAGCGCCTGCCCCATCGCGGTCGCCGTGGTGACCTGTCCGGCCGTCTCGGGCAGTTCGTCCAGCGCCAGGCACAGGGCGGACTTGCCGAGCATCTTGGCCGTCTCGCCGTAGCCCGGGTCGCCGCCGGACACCTCGGTCACCACATGCTCGCCGTCGCTTTCGGCGTGGAACCGCACGGAGAACCACGACCGCGCGCGGCGCTGTTCGTCCGGTCCGCCGCCGGGCTTCAGCAGTTTCGACAGGGCCCGCCGCGCGGGCGGGATCTGGGCGGCTCCGAAGAGGACACCCATCCCGGCGGCGCCGGCGACCACCGTCGGAAGTCGTTTGATCGCCGCGAAATGCCGGTAGGTGAAGTCGGGGCCGTACGCCGGGAGGGCGGCGGCGGACCGTTCGACGATCATCGGGTCGATGGTCGGCAGCGGCACCGCCCAGAAGCCGTCGGGGCTGCGGTGCGGAGTGCCGAGCGAGGCCCGCGCGCGACGGCCCGCCGGGCGGGGTTCGGCCGCGGCGCGGTCCCGCGCGGCGCGGATACTCGGCGACAGCCGGGAAAACGCGGTCAACGCGGAAAGGAACGTGCCGCCCGAAGGTGCCGCGCCCGCGCGCACGTAGCCGTCGATCCGGATCGGTTTCCCCTGTGGCAGCAGGGAAACCGTGAACAGGGCGCCGAGGTCGTGCGGGATCGAGTCGAAACCGCACGCGTGCACCAGCCGGGCGCCGGTCTCGGCGGCGCGGGCGTGATGGGCGAGGTACATCCTGTCGACGAACTCGGGCTCACCGCACAGATCGGCGTAGTCGGTCCCGGCCTCGGCGCACGCGGCGACCAGAGGTTCTCCGTAGTGGACGTACGGGCCGACCGTGGTGGCGACGACCTTGGTGGACTCCGCGACCTTCCGCAGCGAGCCCGCGTCGGAGACGTCGGCTCGCAGCAGCGGTAGCTCACCGAAGTCCGGATTGATCGAGAAAAGGTTTTCCCGCAACGCTTCGAGCTTTCCGGGATCGCGGCCGGCCAGTGCGAGACGCAGGCCGGGTGGCGCGGTGCGCGCGAGATATTCCGCCGTCAGACCACCGGTGAACCCGGTGGCGCCGAACAGCACGACGTCGTGGTCACGGTCGGTGAGCATCGCCCCACACTACCGCCGGTCACCGCCGGTCGCCGGTGTAGACGACGGCGGCGCCCACCGCGTCCACGCCCGAGATCAGCTCGGCGAGCGCCTTCGGGAGTTCCCGGTGCGTGGCCTCGGCCCAGGTCCGCAGGCCCGCGCGGTCGAGTTCCGGTTCGCAGAGGTCGTCGAGGCCGATGGTCCAGGCCAGCAGGGCCAGGCAGACCGAATGCGGATCCGGCCGTTCGGTGCCGAGGACGGCCGTCCTCGCCTTGCTGCGCGCGGCCGTCGACATCAGCAGATCCCGCGGCGGGTAGCGGTGATTCTTCCGCATGAGCACCCGGTCGGTCTCGCGGTCGATCACTCCCGCGGTGAGCAGATTGTCCGCCACTGTTTCCCCGAGATCCTGACGGAGATGGTCGACCCATTCCCGGACGGTGTGCCCCTCGCGTTCGCCGAGGATTTCCGAGAACACCCGATCCAGCGGGGGATGCGCGAGGCCACGGCGGGTCAGCGGCCGGATTCGCTTGCGTTCCACGGTGATCCGCTCGGCGAGGAGGAGATCGCAGAGCGCGGCACCGGCCATTCCGATGCCGAGTCCCGTGCGGCGCAGCGCGGGTTTTCCGGTGAACTCGTCGTGGGCTAGGAAGAACAAGGAATCGACCAAAGTCAGCCGACGCATGAATGGCACGCCCTCCGGCGTTGTAGTGCGGGACGGCCAAAGTAGCGGTAGGCCGGGTACCACTGCGACCCGAGGTCCGTTTTTAGCCTGAACGGACGTATCTCGCCGGGTTGCCCGGCCCTAAGGTTGGATGGCTTTCGCAAGATCAAGAACGCGAACCGACCGTGTTCGCCGACAAACAGACGTCCGGGGGGACGGGTTCATGGGTACGCACAGACCGCGGCGCGGTCTCGGCCAACGGCGCCTCGGCGCCGCTCAGATCGTCTTCTTCGTGGTGGCGGCGGCGGGTCCGCTCTTCGCCATCGCGGGCGGGGTCCCGACGAACTACGCGGTCACCGGCAGTGTCGGTGTCCCGCTGTCGTTCCTCCTGCTCGCCCCGATCCTGGGGCTGTTCGCGGTCGGGTACGCGGCGATGAGCCGCTACATCACCAACGCGGGCGCCTTCTATCCCTACGTCGCCAACGGGGTCGGCAAATCCACCGGCGCCGGCATCGCGTTCGTCACATTGATCTCCTACAACGCCATCCAGATCAGCATCTACGGCCTGTTCGGCTGGTCGGTCTCGACCTGGCTCGGCACGCTCACCGGGTCACCGCCGCCGTGGTGGCTGTGTGCGCTGGTGATGGTGCTGATCGTCGGCGCGCTCGGGGTCCTGCGGGTCGATCTCAACGCCAAGGTCCTCGGGGTGGCGCTGTGCCTCGAAGTCGCCGTCGTCGTGATCGTCGACATCGCGTTGTTCGCGAATCCTGCCGGTGGCAGCGTTTCCTGGGTCCCGTTGGAGCCTTCCAGCCTGTTCACCACCGGAGTCGGGGCGGTGTTCGCCTTCTCCGCCGCGGCCTTCATCGGTTTCGAAGGCGCGGCGACCTACGGCGAGGAGACCCGCGAACCCAGCCGTACGGTCGGCCGGGCGACGTTCGCCGCGATCGGTCTCACCGCGGTGCTCTACGTCGCTTCGTCGCTCGCGCTGGCGGTGGGCGCCGGACCCGACGTCATCGTCACCGCCGCTGCCGCCCAAGGGCCCGATCTGCTGTTCAACCTGGCGGGGCAACATCTCGGCGAGACGTTCTCCAACGTCGCGTACACGCTCTTCGTGACCGGTCAGTGCGCGGCGCTGCTGAGCTTCCACAACGCCGTCGCGCGCTACTTCTTCGCGCTGGGCCGTGAAGGACTGCTGCCGCGTTCGCTCGCCAAGACGAGCAAACGCACGGGGGCGCCGGCCGCCGGTTCGCTCACGCAGACCGCGCTCGCCCTCGCCGTCGTCTCCCTGTTCGCGATCGCGGGCCGCGACCCGGTGACCGAACTGTTCACCTGGCTCGGCACGACGGCGTCGACCGGGGTCGTGGTGATCATGATCGCCGTCTCGCTTTCGGTGATCGGCTTTTTCAAACGTCGCCGCCAGGCCGAAAACGCTTGGCGCCGTTGGATCGCGCCGGGACTGGCGATCCTCGCGCTGTCGGCCGTCCTCGCGCTGATCCTGCTCAACTTCGACCTGCTGCTCGGTCCGGCCGGGAACTTCCTGCTGCGCTGGGGATTGCCGGGTCTCGTGGTCATCGCGGCCCTGGTCGGCTTCCTGCGCGCGGAGGTGTTGCGGACGCGGGATCCCGAGACCTACGCCGCGATCGGCGGTCCGCTCGAAGGTGAAGACGAAGAGCCCGCGAAGCTCCGGGCGGGACGATGATCGTGCGCTCAGCCGAACTGTCCGAAATGGACATCGTGGTCGACGTGCTGACCGAGGCCTTCCATGAAGACCCGGTCAGCGTGTGGGTCTTCCCCGACGCCGAGCGCCGCCCGGTGGCGTTGTCGATCTTCCATCGGGCGATCGTGCGCGGAACCCTCGCCGCGGGCGGCAACGTCGACGTCACCGACGACCTGTCCGCCACCGTGCTGTGGACGCCCAGCGGTGAGGAGGACGTCGACGGCGACGCGTTCGCCGGGCTCACCGGGGAGGAACTGGGCAGGCTCGCGGCGTTGTTCGAGTTGATGACCGAACGCGCCCCCGCCGGCGAGTACCGCCACGCGCAGTTCATCGGTGTCCGCAAGAGCGCGCAACGGCAGGGGATCGGCGGGTGGCTGCTGCGACACGGACTCGATCGCAACGGCGCCGTGCCCGCATACCTGGAAGCGAGCAGCCCGATGAGCGCGAAGTTGTACCGGCGGCTGGGTTTCCGTGACCACGGCCCGGCCTTCGCCGTGGCGGGCGGGCCGCCGATGCAGCCCATGTGGCGCGAACCGTGACAGATCTCTCGTCGATATGTCTATAAAGGACTGGTAAAGTCGCGGGCAGATGACGACGAACCGTGCCCCCGCCCCACGGCACCGTTCCGTCTTCTTCCTTCTGATCTTGCTCGTCTTCGCCTTCGTCACGCCGACCGTTCCCCACGGGCACGGCCGGACCGCGAAGGAAGACCCTGTCGCGGTCTTCGCGACCCATCCGCTGCCCGCCTTCCACGGCGGCCAAGCCGTTCCTCTCGCCGACGTGCCCGCCGAAACGGCGACCGTCGAACTCCTCGACGCCGGTCCCGCCCCTGAGCAGGGCGAACCCGTCGTCATCACCCGCGCGGTGCCCCAGGCTCCCGCGCGGGCGCCTCCCAGCTGAACCGGTCCTCATCCCGCATTCAGCCACCATCGGAGGTCTCCATGAGTTCCGGTCATGCCCTGCTGGCCGTCGGCGGGGCGTTCCTCGCTGCCGGTGTCATCGCCAGAGCCGGCGCCCGCATCGGGCTGCCCACGATCCCCCTGTTCATGCTGGCCGGTTTCGTCTTCGGCCCCAACACCCCCGGACTGTCCCTTGTGGACGATCCGAAAGAACTCGGTGTCCTCGCCGGGCTCGGCCTCGTCTTCCTCCTGTTCTACCTCGGCCTGGAGTTCTCCCTCGACGACCTCGCCAAGGGCGGGCGCAAACTCGTCTGGTCCGGGCTGATCTACCTGATCCTGAACATCGGCGGCGGGCTCGCCTTCGGCTTCCTGCTGGGCTGGGGAACCCGGGAAGCGCTGGTCATCGCCGGTGCCATCGGCATCTCGTCGTCGGCGATCGTCACGAAACTCCTGCTCGAAGCCCGCCGGATGAACAACCCCGAATCCCGGCTGATCATGGGCATCATCGTGATCGAGGACATCTTCCTCGCGCTGTACCTGGCGTTGCTGCAGCCGGTGCTGTCCGGCGCGGGGAGCTTCGCCACGGCGGCCGCCGACTTCGGCAAGGCCTTCGCGTTCCTGATCGTGATGGTCGCGCTCGCCCGCTGGGGCGGCCGGGTGGTGTCGAAACTGTTCGGCTCGGCCGACGACGAACTGCTGACCGTCTGCTTCGTCGGTGTCGCCGTCATGGGTGCCGCCGTCGCCGAGGAGGTCGGGGTGTCCGACGCCATCGGCGCGTTCATGGTCGGCATGATGCTCGGCGGCTCGAAGGTGGCGCCGCGCATCCACAAGCTGGTGCTCCCGCTGAGGGACGCGTTCGGCGCGCTGTTCTTCTTCATCTTCGGGCTCAGCATCGACCCGAACGCGGTCGGCTCGGTGGTCGTGCCGGTGCTGATCGCGGTGGCGCTGACGATCGTGCTGAACCTGGGCGCGGGCGCGCTGGCCGCGCGGCTGAACGGGTTCGGCCGCCAGGCCGGGGTGAACATCGGGCTGACCGTGCTCACCCGCGGCGAGTTCTCCCTGGTGCTCGCCGCGATGGCGACCGCCGCCGGACTGGACTCGCGGGTCGCGCCGTTCGTAGCGGGCTATGTCCTCCTGCTGGCCGTGATCGGTCCAGTCGCGGTCATCCGCTCGGAGAAACTCACCTGGTTGCTACCGGCGAGTATCGTCCGGCAGGATTCGACCACCCGGGACCGCGAAGAGCCGGCACCGGTGACGTGACGAGGAGGCCCGGGTGACCGAGCGGTTCGGCGGCTATCAGAACGAGATCTACCTGCAGGGGCTCGGCGGGACCTTCCCGCCGTGCTCCACCGACGCCACGAAGCTGGAGGAGTCGGCGCGGGAGGTCCTGGAGCCCGGGCCGTTCTGGTACGTCGCGGGGGCGGCCGGTTCCGGCGCCACCGCGCGCGCCAACCGGGAGGCGTTCGACCGCTGGCGCCTGGTACCCCGGATGCTCACCGGCGCCACCGAACGCGATCTGTCGACGACGGTCCTGGGGACGCCGATGCCGGCGCCGGTGCTGCTGGCGCCGGTCGGCGTCCAGTCGATCGTGCACGAGGGGGCCGAACCGGCCGCCGCGCGTGCCGCGGCGTCGGTCGGCCTGCCCTACATCATGTCGACGGCGTCCTCCACGAGCATCGAGGACGTCGCCGAGGCGAGTGGCGAGGGGCCGCGCTGGTTCCAGCTGTACTGGCCGACCGACAACGACGTCTGCGCGAGCATCCTGGCCCGGGCGAAGGCCGCGGGCTTCACCACGCTCGTCGTCACGCTCGACACCTGGACGCTGGCCTGGCGCCCGAACGACCTCGACCACGCGTACCTGCCGTTCATCAAGGGCGAGGGACTCGGTGTCCCGCTGAGCGACCCGGTGTTCCGCGGCCTGCTGGAGAAGACGCCGGAGGAGGACGCACCCACCGCGATCCTGCGCTGGATCTCGATGATCACCGGCACCGACAGCACCTGGGACCGGCTGCCGTTCCTGCGCGAGCACTGGGACGGGCCGATCGTGCTCAAGGGCATCCAGCACCCCGACGACGCGCGCCGCGCCGTCGAGACCGGGATGGACGGGATCGTCGTGTCCAACCACGGCGGCCGCCAGGTCGACGGCGCCGTCGCCTCGCTCGACGTGCTCCCGGAGATCGTGGCCGCCGTCGGCGACCGGCTGGAGGTCCTGTTCGACTCCGGCATCCGCACCGGCGCCGACATCGCCAAGGCGCTCGCGCTCGGGGCGAAGGCCGTGCTGGTGGGACGGCCCTGGGTCTACGGCCTGGCGCACGCGGGGGAAGACGGTGTCCGGCACGTGCTGCGGAGCCTGCTAGCCGACCTCGACCTGACCATGGGCCTGTCCGGGCACCGCACCCTGGCCGACCTCACGCCCGCCTCGCTCCGGCACGCCTGACCCCGCATTTCGTCCTCTGGATGCGGTAGTTCGCGGCACCAACTACCGCATCCAGAGGACGACACGCGCGGGGTGGACGTGGCGTGGCGGTGACGTGGGGGATATTCGGAGGCCCCGCTCGTCACGCACGGCTATCCTGGTGCCGGTCATGGCTTCTCAACCTTCCCCGCTCGGCGCCCTGCGCGCTCGCCTGCCCGAATTGATGTCGCGCGACGAGCACCGCCTCCGGCGCCGGCTCGACGGTGCCCGGAAAGCGCGGAACGCCGAGTCGATCACCGCGCGGATCGAGGCCGACATCGAGGCCGCGGAGCTGCGGGTCACCCGCCGCCGCGACGGCGTCCCGAAGATCTCCTATCCCGAAGAGCTGCCCGTCAGCCAGCGCAAGGACGAGATCGCCGCCGCCATCCGCGACCACCAGGTGGTGATCGTCGCGGGGGAGACCGGGTCCGGGAAGACGACCCAGCTGCCGAAGATCTGCCTCGAACTCGGCCGCGGGATCCGCGGCCAGATCGGCCACACCCAGCCGAGGCGGCTGGCCGCGCGCACCGTCGCCGACCGCATCGCCTCCGAGCTGAACACCGAGCTGGGCGAGGCCGTCGGCTACAAGGTCCGGTTCACCGATCAGTCCGGTCAGGACACGCTGGTCAAACTGATGACCGACGGCATCCTGCTGGCCGAGATCCAGACCGACCGCATGCTGCGGCAGTACGACACGCTGATCATCGACGAGGCGCACGAGCGCAGCCTCAACATCGACTTCATCCTCGGCTACGTCAAACAGCTCCTGCCTCGCCGTCCCGACCTCAAGGTGATCATCACCTCGGCGACGATCGACCCGGAGCGGTTCTCGAAGCACTTCGGCGACGCGCCGATCGTCGAGGTCTCCGGCCGGACGTATCCGGTCGAGGTCCGCTACCGGCCGATCATCGACCCCGACGATCCGGACGCCGACACAGACCGCGACCAGACGCAGGCCATCTGCGACGCCGTCGACGAACTTCAGCACGAGGGCCCTGGCGACATCCTGGTGTTCCTCTCCGGCGAGCGGGAGATCCGCGACGCCGCGGACGCGCTGTCCAAACAAGACCTCCGGAACACCGAGATCCTCCCGCTGTACGCGCGGCTTTCGTCGTCGGACCAGCATCGGGTGTTCCAGCGGCACACCGGGCGCCGCGTCGTGCTCGCGACCAACGTCGCCGAGACGTCGCTGACCGTGCCGGGCATCAAGTACGTCGTG
The DNA here is from genome assembly GCF_042723255.1 of Amycolatopsis thailandensis. NCBI lineage: Bacteria > Bacillati > Actinomycetota > Actinomycetes > Pseudonocardiales > Pseudonocardiaceae > Amycolatopsis > Amycolatopsis thailandensis. The sequence goes on along the minus strand of NZ_JBHXJK010000022.1, from coordinate 85,924 downwards.
GACCCCGGCACCGCCCGGATCTCGCGCTACAGCCACCGCACCAAGGTCCAGCGGTTGCCGATCGAGCCGGTCTCGCAGGCGTCGGCGAACCAGCGCAAGGGCCGCTGCGGCCGGACGTCGGACGGTATCTGCATCCGGCTGTACTCCGAAGACGACTTCGACGCGCGGCCCGAGTTCACCGATCCCGAGATCCTGCGGACCAACCTCGCTTCGGTCATCCTGCAGATGACCTCGCTCGGCCTCGGCGACATCGCGGCGTTCCCGTTCGTCGAGCCGCCGGACCGCCGCCAGGTCACCGATGGCGTCCAGCTGCTGCAGGAACTCGGCGCCTTCGAGATGTCGGACGGCAAGAAGCTCACCGAGACCGGTCGCAAGCTCGCGCTGCTCCCGGTCGACCCGCGGATGGCGCGGATGGTCCTGGAGGCCTCGCGCAACGGCTGCGTCCGCGAAGTGATGATCATCGCCGCCGCACTGTCCATTCAGGACCCGCGCGAGCGGCCGGCGGAGAAGCAGCAGGCGGCGGACGAGCAGCACGCGCGGTTCGCGGACAAGACGTCCGACTTCCTGGCGTACCTGAACCTGTGGGAGTACGTCAGCGAGCAGCAGAAGGCGTTGTCCACCGGCCAGTTCCGCCGGATGTGCCGCAACGAGTACCTGAACTACCTGCGTATCCGCGAATGGCAGGACATCTTCAGCCAGCTGCGTCAGCTGGCCAAACCGCTCGGCATCACCCTCGCCACCGCCACCGACGGCCCGGCCGATCCGCAGCGTGTGCACACGTCGCTGATCGCCGGGCTGTTGTCGCATGTCGGCCTCAAGGATCCGGCCAAGGGCGACTACCTCGGGGCCCGCGGGGCGCGGTTCTCGGTGTTCCCGGGGTCGGCGCTGTTCAAGAAGCAGCCGCGGTTCGTGATGTCGGCCGAACTGGTCGAGACCTCGCGCCTCTGGGGCCGGGTCAACGCGCGCATCGAACCGGAATGGGTCGAGCCGCTCGCCGGTCACGTCGTGAAGCGGAACTATTCCGAGCCGCACTGGGAACGCAAGCAGGGCGCCGTGATGGCCCTGGAGAAGGTGACGCTGTACGGCGTCCCTCTGGTGGCCGACCGCCGCGTCAACTACGGCCGGATCGACCCGGAGACGAGCCGCGAGCTGTTCATCCGGCACGCGCTCGTCGAGGGCGACTGGGAGACCCGGCACCACTTCTTCCGCGAGAACCGCGCACTGCTCGACGAGGTCGAGGACCTGGAGAACCGCGCTCGCCGCCGCGACATCCTGGTCGACGACGAGACCTTGTTCGAGTTCTACGACCAGCGTGTCCCGGCCGACGTCGTCTCCGCGCGGCATTTCGACAGCTGGTGGAAGAAGGCGCGGCACACCGAGCCCGATCTGCTGAGCTTCGAGAAGACGATGCTCATCAACGAGACCGCGGGTGGCGTGCGCGAGGCCGACTACCCCGACTTCTGGACCCAAGGCAACCAGACCTTCAAGCTCACGTACCAGTTCGAGCCGGGGGCTGACGCGGACGGCGTCACCGTGCACCTCCCGCTGCCGGTGCTGAACCAGGTCACCGCGGACGGTTTCGACTGGCAGGTCCCCGGGCTGCGCGAAGAACTGGTGACACAGCTGATCAAGTCGCTGCCCAAGGCGATCCGGCGCAACTTCGTGCCCGCGCCCGATCACGCGAAGCTGGTGCTCTCGCGGGTCGGTCCGGCCGACGGGCCACTGCTGCACGCCGTCGCCGACGAGCTGGAAGCGCTGCGCGGGGTGGTGATCCCGGACGACGCCTGGCAGCTGTCGGCGGTACCCGAACACCTGAAGATGACCTTCCGCGTGGTCGACGTCCGCGGCAAGAAGGTGTCCGAGGGCAAGGACGTCGAGGCGCTCAAACGGGATTTGAGCGGCCAGGTGCGCGCGACGATCTCCAAGGCCGCGGACAGCATCGAGCGGCAGGGCCTGACGACGCCCGCGTTCGGCGAGCTGCCGAAGGTGTTCGCGAGCAAGCAGCGCGGGCACGACGTCAAGGCGTATCCGGCGCTGGTCGACGAGGGCGGCACCGTGGCGGTGCGGCTGCTGGACACGCCGGGGCAGCAGGAACAGTCGATGTGGGCGGGCACGCGGCGGATGCTGCGGCTGAACATCCCGTCACCGATGAAGTTCATCACCCGCAACCTCGGCAACTCCTCGAAACTCGTGCTGAACCGGAATCCGCACGGTTCGGTGGCGGCACTGCTCGAAGACTGCGTCGACTGCGCCGTCGACAAGCTCGTGGCCGACAACGGCGGCCCGCGCTGGGACGAGGCGGGCTTCGCGGTCCTGCTGGAAAAGGTGCGCGCCGGGCTGAACGCCGGAGTGCTCGACGTGCTGACCAACGTCGAGAAGATCCTGCGCGCGGCGAACGACGTCGAGACCCGGCTGGCCGACACCCGCGGCCCGAAGGATTCGCTCGCGGACGTCCGGGCGCAGCTGGACGGGCTGGTGCACAAGGGTTTCGTCACCGAGACCGGGCAGGACAGGCTGAAGCACGTCGTCCGGTACCTGCGGGGGATCGAACGGCGGCTGGAGAAACTCCCGACCGAGCCCACTCGCGACATCCAGCGGACCGGCGACATCGCGTGGCTCCGCACCGAGTATCAGACGGCCCTGGACGCGCTGCCGCCGGGGACTTCGTCTCCCGCGCTGCGCGAGATCCGGTGGATGATCGAGGAGCTGCGGGTGAGCTTCTTCGCCCAGACCCTCGGCACCGCCCACCCCGTCTCGCTGAAGCGCGTCATCAAGGCCCTGGACGACGCCGCCGCCTGACCCCTCCCGCCCCGCGAGTTCCGCCCCCAATCACGCGAGTTCCGCCTCTAATCACGTGAGTCCCGCCCCCAATCACGCGTGTCGCGCCTTCAAGCACGTGTGTCGTCCATCTGATCACGCGTCCCGTCCCTCTGATCACGTGAGCCCGCCGCCTGATCGCGCGCGTTCCGTGGGGTGGAAGCCGTAACTCGCGTGCTTGGAGGCGTAACTCGCGTGATCAGGGGCGGAACTCACGTGATTGGAGGGCGAACTCGCGTGAGCAGACGGACGACACATGTGATCAGACGGACGACACGCGTGATCAGGGGGACGACACGGGGCGGGTCACTTGGCGTCGGCGTAGGTGTCCACGGCGGCGATGTGCAGCGGGAACCGGACCGGGCAGGCGGCACCGAACAGCATCCGCGCCGCCTCGGTCATGCTGTCCACAATGGACTGCGAGACCTCGTCGGCGAACTCGGCGGGGGTGTGCACCAGGACCTCGTCGTGCTGGAAGAACACCAGATGCGCGGGGGAGGGGAGCTTGCCGCGCAGGGTCGCCAGCAGGACCGCGGTCATGTCCGCCGCACTCGCCTGCACGACGAAGTTGCGGGTGAAGCGGCCCCAGTTGCGGGCCGCCTGACGCGCTTTGAGCTCGCCCGCCTCGTCCTCCGCGACACCGCCGGTCAGCGCGCGCCAGGCCTCCGACGGGGCGGGCGAGGTCCGGCCCAGCCGGGAGCGGACGCGCTCACCGCGTTCCCCGGCCTGCGCGGCTCGCTCCACATAGGACACCGCGTCCGGGAACCTGGTCCGCAGCAACGCCAGCAGCGGTCCCGCTTCGCCGGACGTGCCGCCGTACATCGCCGACAGCATCGCGATCTTCGCCCTGTCCCGATCGTCCCTGTCGTCCCACGCGGGCACCGGCACGCGGCGCACCCCGGAGAACATCGCCTCGGCCAGGCTCGCGTACAGATCCGTGGCCGCGGCGACGTCGGCCAGTTTGCGGTCACCGGACAACGCCGTCAGGACGCGCGGCTCCAGCTGCGCGGCGTCGGCGACCACCAGTTTCCAGCCCGGATCGGCCCGGACGCAGGTCCGCAGCACCTTCGGGATCTGCAACGCGCCCCCACCCCGGCTCGCCCAGCGTCCGGAGACGACCCCGCCGACGACATAATGCGGACGGAACCGGCCATCGCGCACCCACTCGTCGAGCCAGGTCCAGCCGTTGGCCGAATGCAGCCGCGCGAGTTCCTTGTACTCCAGCAGCGGTGGGACGGCGGGGTGGTCGATGTCGCGCAGCAGGTACTTCCTGGCCGACGTGACCTCGATGCCTTCCCGCCCGAGCGCGCGGACGACGCTGGCCGGGGCGTCCGGGTTGACCGGGCGGCCGCCGAAGGCGTCGCTGATCTTCGCCGCCAGCTCCACCAGCTTCTTCGGCCGTTGCCCTGCCGGGACACGGGGGCCGAGCTGCTCGGCCAGCAGTTCGAGGTGCAGGTCCGCCCGCCACGGCAGCCCGTCGGCGGACATCTCTGCGGCCGCCAGCGCGCTCGCCGACTCCGCCGCGAAGAGCAGCCGAAGCCGATCCGGATGCTCGGCGAGAGCGACCCGCTTCTCCTGTTCGGCCAGCACCCGGCGCGCGGCGTCGACCATGGTGACGCCGGAGGGCAGCCGCGGGCCGCGCGTCTCGAACAGCGTCGGCTGGTCCTCCTCGGCCCACAACGGCGCCTCGTCGGCGGGCGCTTCTTCCCCGTTTGCCCTGGCCAGCGCCGCGCGCAGGCTCCGCGACTCCTGCGGACGGCCCTCGTGCGCCAGCAGCAGACCCTCGGTCAGCGCCAGGTCGTGACACCGCCGCACCCGGACGCCTGCCTTGATCAACGCCGGGTACGCCTGTTCGACCGACGGGAACACCCACCGGGGTGAGTGCTCGGCCTCCACCCGCCGTACTTCGTCCACGAACTCCGGGATCTTCAGGCCGAGCCGCGGCGGCTGTCCGGAAATCGAGATCGCGAAGTCGCCATCTTCCTCTTGACCTGCGATCGCCTGCACACTCACATTGTGGTGGTTCCCACCGACATTTCTGTCACCAGACGGTTAGTGCGCCTGCGCTATCGGTCGGCTACTGTCGAGTAGCAACCCATACCGCCGGTACGCGAACGCCGCCGGCATGGTGTCTCGCCGCAGCAGCAACGGAGGTGCCCGGATGAGAAACCCCACCGGCCTCGCCACCCTGGTGGCGGGCAAGGTGACCGAGACCGTGCGCAGCATCGACGTGATGCGGCAAGCGGGCCTGCTCCCGATCCCGAGGGTCGACGAGGGCCTGCGTTCGCTGGTCATGGTGCGGAAGTGGGGTCCGTTCGCCGGGGCGAACATGATCGCCGCCCGCCGGGACCCGACCGCGACAGGCATCGTCGACGAGCTCGGCCCGCTGACCTTCAAGCAGCTCGACACCCAGTCGAACGCGCTGGCCAGGGCCTGGTCCGAACGCGGCCTCGGCCCGGGTTCGGTGATCGCCGCGCTGTGCCGCGACCACCGGGGTCTCGTGCTGACGATGCTCGCCTCCGGCAAGCTCGGCGCGAAGCTGCTGCTGATGAACACCGGGTTCGCCAAACCGCAGCTCGCGGACGTCGCGAAACGCGAGGGTGTCACAGCGCTCGTGTACGACCAGGAGTTCACCGACCTGCTGGACGCTGTCGAGGGCGAAGTCGACCACTACCTCGCGTGGGTCGATTCGGACACCGCGCGCTCGCCTGACATCCCGGTCGTCACCGAACTGGTCGCCAGCACCGACGACCGGCCGTGGCCGGCGCCCGCCAAACCGGGCGGCTTCATCCTGCTGACCAGCGGCACCACCGGGACGCCGAAGGGCGCGCCGCGGCCGCACACCTCCGCGCTCGCGTCCGCGCAATTCCTCGACCGCATCCCGCTGCGCACCGGCGAAGCGACCTACATGGGCGCGCCGCTGTTCCACGGCACCGGGTTGTCGCAGTTCATCCTGTCCTTCGCGCTCGGCTCGAAGGTCGTCATGCGGCGCAAGTTCGTGCCGGAGGAGACGCTGCGAGGGGTCGCGGAAAGCCGGTGCACCACGCTGGTCCTCGTGCCGACGATGTTGCAGCGGATCGTCGATCTGCCCGAAGAGGTCCGCGCCAAGTACGACACGTCTTCCCTGCGGATCATCTTCGTCGCGGGCTCCGCGCTGTCCCCGGACCTCGGGAACCGCGCGACCGCCGCGTTCGGCGACGTCGTGCACAACCTCTACGGCTCGACCGAGGTCGCGGTCGCGACGGTCGCGACCCCCGAGGACTGGCGCAAGGCGCCGGGCACGGTCGGCCGCGCGCCGGTGGGCTGCAAGGTCGCGCTGTACGACGAGAAGGGCGGCAAGATCACCGAGCCGCACGTCACCGGGCGGGTGTTCGTCGGCAGCGGGCTGAGCTTCCAGGGCTACACCGACGGCCGGAACAAGGAGATCATCGACGGGCTGCTCTCCAGCGGCGACGTCGGCCATTTCGACGAGGACGGCCTGCTCTTCATCGACGGCCGTGACGACGAGATGATCGTCTCCGGCGGCGAGAACGTGTTCCCGATCGAGGTGGAGAACCTCCTGGTCGAACGCGAGGACGTGCTCGAAGCGGCGGTCGTCGGTGTCGAAGACCCCGAGTTCGGGCAGCGCTTGAAGGCGTTCGTCGTGCGGGCCGAGAAGTCGGACCTGGACGTCGACGGCGTGCGCGAGTACGTCAAGGCGAACCTCGCCCGCTACAAGGTGCCGCGCGACGTGGAGTTCCTCGACGAGCTACCGCGCAACGCGACCGGGAAGGTGCTGCGGAACAAGCTCCACTAGTACTCCCAGTCGATGCCGAACACGCCGGGGCCGAAGTCGAGCGCCACGGCGTGGACGCCGCTGCCTTGGTCCAAGGTGAGTTCTTTCCGGTCCAGAGGCGACGTCCCTTGCCGGGAGTATTGCCAGCATTTGGTGGGGATGGTGTCCGGGTCGAACCGGATCTCCAGCAGATACTCGCGCACGGGGCGCCGGAACTCGCGGTAATGCGTGTTCCGGCACTCCGGGTACGGCGGTCCGGAGTTGGTCAGGGAGTACTCGATCAGGTGGGTCTCGCCGCGGTCGATGGGCCGGTCGAAGAGCAGTTCGGCGACGGTGAGCCCGTGCTCGTCGTCGACCTCGGCGCGGCCGACGTGGCAGTTGCGCAGCGTGTTTAGCACCGGCGGCCCGGCCTCGGGATCGCCTTGGGCGTAGACCAGCAGCCAGCGGTCCTGGCCGTCCGCGCCCGCCTGGAACACCGCCCGGGCGGTCACCGCGCGTTGCCCGCCGTCTTCGGCGATCTCGCACAGGTCGTGCAGGCCGACCAGCTTCAGCTGATGGTGCTGTTCGAGCGCGTTGGGCGCGCCGACCTTCTCCAGCAGCGCCTGGAGGGCTTCGAGCGGGAAGGTCAACGGCTGCTCGGTGGTAGCGCGGCTCCGGCGTGACGACGCCCCGCGCGGACGCGGCGGCGGCAAGAGACTGAGCAGCGAACCGGCGGGAATCGCCAGGACTTCTTCGAGGACCCGGACCGCGGAGAGTGAACTCTGCCGTTCCGGCTGGCGTTTCCCGGACTGCCAGTAGCTCAATGCGGTGACGCTGACCGACGCGCCGCGAGCGAGAAGTCTCGCTTGGATACGGTCGAGACTCAGCCCGCTGGTGGCGATGGCCGATCGCAACGCCGTGGCGAACGCGGTACGCGGTTCTTCCTCATCGTCGGTGCTCACTCGGTCCGCCGTGCTCCCCGCCACCATATGTCGCCCGACCGCCCCCGCCTGCCGTTTTCTCGACCCGTCCGGTTGATAACAACACGAATAACTTTATCAGTCTGGGGTAACACTCCAGGGGCGCCTTCTGCCAGGCGAAAACCCCTTTCCGGACGAGCGCTGCTACTCCTTTTGGCCTAGTACTGGTAACTGTGAATCATTGCCCGCCACCTGGCGCACCGGCTTGCATGGCCTCAGCAACGATCATCCTCCCGGGTGATCCGCACGGCGCGGCAGGAAGGGAACCAGTGAGCAAGTCCCGGAAGAACCTGAAGTCCCGAAAGACCCGTAGCGGCCTCGTGGCGGGTGTCGCCCTCGCCGGCGTGACCGCGGCTGTCGCCACCTTCGGCGCGGGTGCGGCCAACGCCGACCAGCAGGGCGAGATCCGTGACGCCGGTGTGGCCAACGCGGTCGGCGGCAGCTACATCGTCGTCCTCAAGCCGACCGCGGTCGGCCAGGGTGTGGCCGCGGCGAACGAGGTCACCGCGAACGTCGCCTCGAAGGCACAGGGCCTCACCGGTCAGTACGGCACCACGCTGTCCCGCACGTTCGGCTCGGCGCTGAACGGCTTCTCGATCAAGGCCGACGAGGCCGCCGCGAAGCGTCTCGCCGCCGACCCGCAGGTCGCGTACGTCGTCCAGAACAAGACGTTCAAGATCAGCGAGACCCAGGACAACCCGCCGTCGTGGGGCGAGGACCGCGTCGACCAGGCGGACCTGCCGCTCGACAACAAGTACACCTACCCGACGAAGGCCGACAACGTCACCGCCTACGTCATCGACACCGGTGTCCGCGGTTCGCACAAGGACTTCGGTGACCGCGCGACCGGCGGCAAGGACTTCGTCGACAACGACGACACCCCCAACGACGAGCACGGTCACGGCACGCACGTCGCCGGCACCATCGGTGGCACGGACCACGGCCTGGCCAAGGGCGTGAAGATCGTCGGCGTCCGCGTGCTGGACGCCAACGGCAGCGGCACCACCGAGGGTGTCGTCGCCGGTGTCGACTGGGTCGCGGCGAACGCCAAGGGCCCGTCGGTCGCCAACATGAGCCTGGGCGGTGGCGCGGACGACGCCCTGGACGCGGCGGTCAAGGGTGCCATCGACAAGGGCGTGACCTTCGCGCTCGCGGCGGGCAACGAGTCCTCCGACGCGGGCACCACCTCCCCGGCGCGGGTCAAGGAGGCCATCACGGTGGCCGCCAGCGACAAGACCGACAAGCAGGCCAGCTTCTCGAACTACGGTTCGGTCGTGGACCTGTACGCGCCGGGTGTCGACATCACCTCGACGTGGGGCACCGGTGACGACGCCACTAACACCATCAGCGGTACCTCGATGGCTTCGCCGCACGTCGCCGGCGCTGCCGCGCTGTACCTCTCGGCCCACCCGGACGCCACTCCGGCCCAGGTCTCCGAAGGCCTGGTCGCGGCGGCCGCCGACGGCAAGATCAGCAACCCGACCGGGGGCACCGCGAACAAGCTGCTCCAGGTGAAGTAAGACCCTTTCGGACAGGCTGCCCCCGGCGAACTCCAGGCGCCGGGGGCAGCCATCCGTCCGAGGGACGCCGGACTTGTTACCAACGGGTAAGCTCCAGCCATGGTCCTGCGGAAGAACATCCTGATCACCGGGGCGAGCTCCGGACTCGGCGAGGGAATGGCCAGGCAGTACGCCGCCAGAGGCCGCAATCTGGCGCTGGCCGCCCGCCGTGTCGACCGGCTCGACGCCCTCGCGGCGGAGCTCGAGAAGGCGTATCCCGGCATCACCGTCGTCACCCGGAAGCTGGACGTGAACGACCACGACCAGGTCTTCACCGTCTTCGAAGAGTTCCGTGAAGCGCTCGGCTCCCTCGACCGTGTGATCGTGAACGCGGGGCTCGGCAAGGGGCAGCCGATCGGCTCCGGCAGGTTCGACGCCAACCGCCAGACGCTCCAGACGAACTTCCTCGCCGCGGCCGCCCAGATCGAGGCCGCCGTCGGTATCTTCCGCAAGCAGAAGGAAGGCCACCTCGTCGTGGTTTCCTCCTTCTCCGCGCTTCGCGCCTTCCCCGGCAACTTGACCGCGTACGCCGCTTCGAAGGCGGGCGTCTCGGCACTGACCGAGGGCACCCGCATCGAGCTGATGAAGACGCCGATCAAGGTCACCCAGCTGCTGCCCGGGTTCATCGAGTCGGAGATGAACGTGGACATCTCGAAGATCCCGCTCGCCACCAAGGCGGAGGCGGGCGCGCAGGCGCTGGTCAAGGCGATCGAGACCGAGAACGCGAAGGCGTTCGTCCCGTCTTGGCCGTGGAGCGTGCTGGCGAAGGTGTTCCGGTTCGTTCCGGTGTCGGTGCTGAGGAAGTTCGGGTGACCTGTTGATGACCGCCGCGGACAAGACCGTCGAGGTACGCGGCGAGGACGCTTTCGACCCCGCCGCGGTGCACGCCTGGCTGGCCGGACGGGTGCCCGGCCTCGGGGACACACCGCCCGGGGTCCGCCAGTTCCCCGGCGGTGCCTCGAACCTCACGTATCTGCTGACCTACCCGGACCGGGACTTGATCCTGCGCCGGCCGCCGCTGGGGCACAAGGCCGCGTCCGCGCACGACATGCGCCGTGAGTTCCGGGTGCAGCAGGCGTTGCGGCCCGTCTTTCCTTACGTGCCCGAGGTCCTCGCCTTCTGTGACGACGAAACCGTGCTCGGCGGCGACTTCTACGTGATGGAACGCCTCGAAGGCCTGATCCTGCGCGGAGACCTGCCCGCTGGTTTCGCTTTGCCGCCGGAGAACGCGCGCGAGCTGTGCGGCAAGGTCGTCGACAGGCTCGTGGAGCTGCACGCCGTCGACGTCGAGGCCGCCGGGCTGGCCGATCTCGGCAAGGGCGCGGGGTACGTCGAGCGTCAGGTGCGCGGCTGGTCTGAGCGGTTCCTCAAGGCGCGCACGGAGAACGTCCCGGACTGCGCCGAGGTGATCGCGTGGCTGAAGGAGAACCAGCCCTCCGAGGTCAAGATCTGCCTGATCCACAACGACTACCGGCTCGACAACCTGGTGCTCGACGACGACCTCGGCATCATCGGCGTCCTCGACTGGGAGATGGCCACCCTCGGCGATCCGCTGATGGAACTCGGCAGCACCCTCGCGTACTGGGTGCAGGACGACGATGACGACGTCATGAAGCTCAGCCGCCGTCAGCCGACGCACGTGCCGGGGATGTACACGCGCGAGGAGTTCGTCCGGCGGTACGCGGAACGCTCCGGCCTCGCGATCGGCGACTGGACGTTCTACGAGGTGTACGGCCTGTTCCGGCTCGCGGTGGTGATCCAGCAGATCTACTACCGGTTCCACGAAGGACAGACGACCAACCCGGCGCTGAAGGACCTCTGGCAGTTCGTCGGCTATCTGGACGGGCGCTGCCGCCGGATCATCGGAGGAGGGCGCGCGTAGATGGGTGCGATCTACCTGGTCCGGCACGGGCAGGCGTCGTTCGGCGCGGAGAACTACGACCAGCTCTCGCCGCGCGGCTTCGAACAGTCCACTGTGGTCGGTGAGGAACTGCTGAGGCGTGGTGTCGAGTTCACCCAGGCGCGGTCGGGTTCCCTTGCCCGGCAACGGGACACGGCCGCGACGGCGTTGAAGGCGCTCGGCTCGGGGATCGCCGTCGTCGAGGACGAACGCTGGAACGAGTACGACCACGTCGACATCGCGAAATACCATGCCGCCGGTGTCCAGCAGACCGATTCGCGGGCGTATCAGGCCGCTTTGGACGGTGCGCTGAGCGCGTGGGTCTCGGCGGGCGCGTCCGGTCCGTGCGCCGAGACCTGGCCTCGGTTCCTGGAGCGGGTCAAGGGCGCGCTGGCCGACGTCGTGGCGTCGCTGGGCAAGGGCGAGCACGCCGTCGTCTTCAGCTCCGGTGGCGTGATCGCGACGGTCTGCGGCGCGCTCATGGGTACGCCCGAGGCGGGGCTGCTGAAACTGAACCGGGTCACCGTCAACGCGGGGATCACGAAACTGGTGTCCGGCCGCGGCGGGGTGACCCTGTTGTCGTTCAACGAACATCCGCATTTCGAGGCGGAAGCCGCGAAACTGCTCACCTACCGCTAGGAGACACGCGATGGCGTTCGGCGAGGTCACGGTCATCCCGGTCAACGGGCACGGTCCCGAGGACGTCGTGGTCGACGACCAGGGGCGGATCTACACCGGTGTCGACGACGGGCGGATCCTGCGTGTCTCGCCGGACGGCAAGCGCATCGACGTCCTCGGCGACACCGGCGGCCGCCCGCTGGGGCTGGAGTTCTTCGGTGACGACCTCCTGATCTGCGACGCCAAGGCCGGGCTCTTGACGATGCCGCTGGCCGGTGGCGCCATCACCACCTTGGCGACTTCGGCGGTGGGGCTGGACTTCGTGTTCTGCAACAACGCCGCCGTGGCCGCCGACGGCACCGTGTACTTCACCGACTCGTCGCGCCGCTTCGGCATCGAGAAATGGCGCGACGACCTGATCGAGCAGACCGGCGGCGGCAGGCTGCTGCGCCGGACGCCCGACGGGAAGATCGACCAGCTCGCCGACGGTTTCCAGTTCGCCAACGGGGTCGCGCTGCCGCCCGACGAGTCCTATGTGGCCGTCGCCGAGACCGGCGCCTACCGGGTTTCGCGGTTCTGGCTCACCGGGGACAAGGCCGGCACGCGCGACTACCTCGTCGACGATCTGTGGGGCTATCCCGACAACATCTCGACCGGCAGCGACGGGCTGATCTGGATCACCGTGGCCAGCCCGAAGGTGCCCGCGCTTTCCTTGGTGCAGAAGCTCCCCGCGCCGCTGCGGGCCGGTGTCCGGGCGCTGCCGACGGCCTTGCAGCCCGCACCCGCGAGGGAGTGCGGGGTGCGCGGGGTGACCGCGGACGGGAAGCAGGTCCACGAACTGCGCGGGGAGATCGACGGGTTCCACGTGCTCGTCGGCGTCCGCGAGCGGGCCGGGAAGCTGTATTTCGGCTCGCTGGAGGACAACGCGATCGCCGTCACGTCAGTCTAGGCAGAATTCGTTGCCCTCCGGGTCTTGCATCACGATGAACCCGAGGCTCAACGGCTGCTCGGGCTCGAAACGCTTCACCCGTTTCGCGCCCAGGGCGACGAGCCTCGCGCACTCGGTTTCGAACGCCGCCATGCGCTCGTCCCCTTCGAGGCCGGGGGCGGCCCGGACGTCGAGGTGGACGCGGTTCTTGGCGACCTTGTCCTCCGGGACCTGCTGGAAGAAGATCTTCGGCCCCACACCGTCCGGGTCTTCGAGGGCGGATCGAGTGTTGCGCTGATCCTCGGGAACGCCGACACGCTCCAGGAACTCGTCCCACGCGTCCAGCGGGTCGGTGCCCTCGGGTACCTCGACCCCGGGCGGGCCAGGGTGGACGTAGCCCAGGGCTTCGCGCCAGAAGATGGAGAGGGCTTTTGGGTCGTGGGCGTCGAAGGTGACTTGGAATTCGCGGCTCTTGCGGTTCATGGGACCACCCTGGCACGCCTAGCGGACAGGATCGGTCCGCTATCTCTGACACGATGGGTGACATGGAGGACGAGCGAGGGACGACCGAGCGGGTGCTCACCCTGCTCGGGCTGCTCCAGCAGCGCGCGGTGTGGACCGGTCCCGAACTGGCGGACCGGCTCGGCGTCACCCCGCGCACGATCCGGCGGGACGTCGAGCGGCTGCGCGCGCTCGGCTATCCGGTGCAGGCCAGCAACGGTGTCGGCGGTGGTTACCAGCTCGGCCCCGGCCACGACATGCCGCCGCTGCTGCTGGACGACGAGGAGGCGATCGCCACCGCGGTCTCCCTGCTCGCCGGCGCGGGCAGCGGTGAGGCCGCGCTCCGGGCGCTGACGAAACTCGACCGGGTGCTCCCGGCCAGACTGCGGCACGAGGTGCGCGCGCTGTCCGGCTCGATCGTGGCCTTCGACGGAAGCCGCGCGCCGATCGACCCCGACGTGCTCATGACGCTGGCCCGCGCGTGCCGCGACGAGGTCGAGGCGGGCTTCTCGTATCCGTCCTCCGGTGCCGCCGCTTCACGGCGAGTGGAGCCGTATCGCTTGGTGGCTTCCGGGCCGCGTTGGTACCTCTTGGCTTTCGACCTCGACCGCGACGACTGGCGCACTTTCCGCGTCGACAAGATGACCGAGGTTTCCGCGCGGTCTTGGCGTTTCCGCCCGCGCGCGGCACCCGACGCGGCGGCTTATGTGCAGGAGAACGTGGCCAGCCGGGTGTATCGGCATCAAGCGCGCTTTCTGGTGCACGCGCCTGCTTCGGTTGTCCGGGCGCAGATTCCGGCTTCGGCGGCTGTGGTTCGCTCGCTTGGGCGTTCGCGATGCGAGGTTTTGAGTGGGGCAGGGGAGCTGGATTTCCTGCTGATGCATGTGGTGTTGCTGGGGCATTCGTTCGAGGTGATCGAGCCGGTGGAACTGGGGGAGCGGTGCCGGGTTCTGGCCGAACGCTTGCTTTCGGCTGGGGTTCGTCGTAGTTAGTCGGCTAATTGCGGAGGTTGGGTTTCTTGGTGAGTGGCGTGTTGTGCTTTGGGTTGTCTCGCAGTTAGTCGGCTGGCTGCGGGGCTTAGGTCGCTTGGTGGATCGGTGTCTTGTGTGTTGTGCTTTGGGTTGTCTCGCGGTTGGTCGGCTGATTGCGGGACTTAGGTCGCTTGGTGAACCGGTGTCCTCCGTGCTGCGCCTTCGGCTTCTTCGCAATTAGTCGACTAACTGCGAGGCTTCACCCGGAAGTGGCAAAATGCGCGGGTTTGCGGTAACGCAAAATTACGAACACGTGTTCGAAATATGGGTGTATTATGGAGGGGTGTCCGAGACCTTCCTTCCCGAGTTGCCGCAGGAGTTGTGGCGTGCCGGCAAGCTGGAGCTTGCGCACGGCGTGCAGCAGTTCCTGCAGCTGATGCGGGTCGCCTCCGCCGCTCTGGGGCAATTCCTGGCGGAGATCGAGTCCCGGGGTTCGAAAGACTTGTATGGCTATGGGTCGACGGCAGCGTGGTTCGCCGATGTGGCTGGGCTGTCCCGGGGTGAGGCGCAGTCGGTAGTGAAGCGGGCGATCGCCTTGAACCCCACCCGCAATCTGGACGGCACGGAGGCCCCGGCCTTCGCGCCCACCACGGGTGCGGCAGCTGCCGAGGGCATGATCGGGGATGAGCGGATCGATCAGATACTGGAGATCTTGGGGAGACTCCCGTCTGACACGTCGGCCGAGGATCGGGCCACTGCGGAGAAGATCCTCGGGAATCTGGGCCGTGGAGCTGGTCCCCGGCAGCTGGTGAACGCGGAGACGAGCCTGCTCGGCTGGCTCGACCCGGATGGGAATGAACCGAAGGACCCCGAGCCGAAGCAGCCCCGCCGGGAGATCACCCTGGAGCGCCGTCGGGATGGGTTCTGGAAACTCACCGGCCTGCTGGATGACGAGCTGGGGGCTCGGACGGCGGCCGCGTTGGAGGCGTATGCGAAGCCTCGTCCGGTGGATGAGTTCGGGCAGGCTGACTTGCGCATGAAGTGCGAGCGCCAGGGTGATGCGTGGGCGGAGCTTCTTGACTTGGCGATCGCGTGTCCTGATCAGCCCGGCACCAGCGGGTACCGGACGTTGGTGCACGTCACCATCGGCCTGGAAGAGCTGAAGACCGGGATCGGGAAAGCCTGCCTCGACTTCGTCGGGACCATGACCGCCCGCGAGGCGCGGATGGCCGCCTGCGACTGCCTGATGCTCCCCGTGGTGCTCAACGCTGCCGGAGAGCCGCTCGATGTGGGGCGGCTGAGACGGTTCGTGACACCAGGTCAGAGGCGGGCGCTCAATATCCGGGATCGGGGCTGCGCGTTCCCGGGCTGTCATCGGAGACCGAAGAACTGTCACGTCCACCATATTCATCACTGGGCGGACGGCGGCCCCACTGATCTCCGGAATCTGGTGCTGCTGTGCGGTTTTCATCACCGGCTGATCCACCACGGCGACTGGCAAGTCCGCATGGCGGCTGACGGGCTACCGGAGTTCATTCCGCCCCAGTATTTGGACCCGCTACAACGAATCCGGCGCAACACCCTCCACCGCGCCCCCGCCTAACCCCGCGTGACCCGAGGAGCCCGCCAGCCACACCGGCGACGGGCCCCTCGGAATGCCCACGAGCAGGTCGCGAATGCGGCGTTCGTCGCCGCCCGGCGGACTCACATGGTGGTGGCGACACGCATTGTTCGTTGGCCGGAAAGTAGTGCTTCGAGGCCATTGGCTGGAGGTGTGCCAGCCGAGGGTTTCGCGAGGGCGGCCGTTGAGTTCGGCGGCGACCCGGGCGAGGTCCGCTGGAGGAGTGCAGAGTGTGGCTGATGCTGGTCATCGCGGCGGCGGCGTCGCGTCCGTGGGAGCAGATGCGGCAGGATCGCGAACGGGTGCCCAGGATCAGGTCGCCTTCCCAGTACACGGGGACGGCGCGGTCGGCGGGCCGTCGCAGATCTTGACCATGTCCTTGATTCCGCCAGCGGCCCCGAACCCGCGGCATCGCGCGCCCGGCCCGGACGTACAGCGCTTGGCGGATCGACCGGAATCTCCGGCCGATCCGGGAATTCCGGCACCGGTCTCCGCACGATCTGGCGGGGGACCATCTACAGTCCAGCCGGCCTGCACGGACCGACACCGCGCCATCGGCTACCGAACCTCCGCGCTCCCGGTCACGGCCGGCCAGCGCACCGCGTGCACCTGTCCCTCGCCGTTCTCGGACTCGCCCACGATTTCGCCGCGGCCGTTGATGCCGTTCGCCTTGGTCCGATGCCCGCCGGGCAGAGCCGGCAGCACGGTCACGGTGCCGTCCGGGGCCCATCGCAGCGCCTGCCCCGGGAGTCCGTCGGCGCCGGATTCGCAGAAACCCACCGCGACCCCGGAGTCGTTGATCCCCCGAGCTTCGCAGGTGCGGGCGCCTTCGGGGACCGGCAGCGTGGTGATACCGCCGTCAGGGTTCCATCGGACGGGGTGATACCCGGAATGGCCGACGATCTCGTCGCGATTGTTGAGAGCGGTAGCGGTGGTGTACGTCGCGCCGGGCAGGCCATTCAGCTCGGTCACTTTCCCCTCCGAGTCCCAGCGGACCGGGCGCGGGCCGGAATTCCCGATGATCACCCCTCGGTTGTCGATCGCGTTCGCGTTGCCACTGGCTTCGCCGGGCGGAAGAGGCAAGAAGACCGGGGTACCGTCCTGGGCCCAGCGGATCGGTTGCGTGCTGCCGAGCCGGGGGCGCCCGCTGCCGACGATCACCCCGCTGTCGTTGATTCCCGAGGCCTGCCAGTGGTCGGTGTCGGCTTCGGGCATCGTCAGCGTCGTGATCGTCCCGTCCGGCTCCCAGCGGATCGCGCGGCGCATCTTTCTGATGATGTCGGCACCCACGATGACGCCGTGAGCGTTGATGGCCACGGCCTGCCGCCTGTTCTTGTCCGGGGAGAGGTCCTCGATGGCACCGGGGCTCTTCCAGGTGACGGGTTGCGGCAGGCCGCTCGGTGACAGGGATTCGCCGATGACCTGTCCGCGCGCGTTGATCGCGAACGCCTCGGAGCGTTCGTACCGGGGGAACGACCGGCCAAGGTCGGTGATCCCGTTCGGCGTCGTCCACCGCACGGCGTGCTGCCCGAATTTCGACTCTCCGTCGGAAGAGCCCACCACGACGCCGCGGGAGTCGATCGCCGCACCCGTGCTCTGGACGTGTCCCGGCAGGGTGCCGAGGTCGGTGATCGCGCCTTGGGCGTCCCAGATCACCGCGGAGTGCCGGCCGCTCGCGACACGGGAGTTGCCGGTGATGACTCCGGAGTCGTTGATCGCCTTGGCGTCGCCCGCCGGGTTGCCGGGGAGAAGCGTGGGCAGGGCGGTGACAGTGCCGTCCGCGGCCCAGCGCACCGGGCGGGCACCGGAACCGCCCACGACGACCCCGGCGTTGTTGATGCCTCCGGCCGAGCCGCGACTGTCGCCGGGAAGCGGCGCCAGCCGGACGACCGTGCCGTCAGCGTTCCAGCGTACGGCCTGGTCCCCGGAGGTCCCGACGATCACGCCCGCGTCGTTGATCGCCGTCGCCGCCGAGTACGAATCGCCCGACAGCAAGGGAAGCAACGTCATGACGCCGTTCGCGTCCCAGCTCGCCGCGCGTCTGACCCGCGAGGGATCGGTCGTGACCGTCCCTGTCACGATTCCGGCGGAGTTGATCGCGGTGACTTCCGGATTGCCGATCCGATCGGGCAAACCCAGTTCGGTGAACGAGCCGTCCGGACGCCACACCACCGGCCGCCGGCCGAACTGGGGGGCGTAGGCCGAACCGGCGACGAACCCCTTGGCGTTGATGGCCCGCGCCTCGGCGTCGGAGTACCCGGCCGGTATCGCGAGCCGGGTGTGCGTGCCGTCGGGGTTCCAGCGTACGGCGATCGTCCTCTCGGCCACGGTGCTGTACGCGCCGACCACGGCACCGGCGTCGTTGATCCCGGTGGCGTGGCTGTGGCTGTCCCCGCGAAACGCGCCGAGATCGACCGGCGCCGCCTCCCGCGCGCCGGCCACGGTGACGGTGCCGCCGAGCAGAAGGACCGAGAACAAAGTGCACAGCAAGAACTTTCCCCGCACCACGTGAACCCCTCCCGAGTCGCCCGAGTGCGCCGATCTCCGGAGTATGGCGAAACCCGGTCAGCGGCCGGAACCGCCGATCGGACGCGGGCTCATCGGCCGGTCCACCGCGGCGAGCGCCCGGCCGTCCAGGCCGCGTAGAACTCCCCGTGGTCCTTCGCCGTCATCAACAGGGCCTGCGTGATCGCCTCCAGCTCGATGGAACTCCCCAGATCCATGTCCAGCTCGCGCGTGAGCAGCACCTTGGTCGTCCCGTACGCCAGCGCCGGGCCGTCGGCCAATCGCCGCGCCAAAGCGGAAGCGGAAGCGGCCAACTCGGCGTCGGGAACGACCTGAGAAGCCAGCCCGATCGCCTCGGCCCGGGCGGCGTCGATCTTGTCGCCCAGCATCAGCAGTTCCGTGGCCCGCCCCAAGCCGACCAGCCGCGGCAGCAGATACGCCGAGCCCATGTCCGCCCCGGCCAAGCCGACCTTCGTGAACAGGAATGCGAATTTCGCCGACGACGCCAGCAGCCGGAAGTCGCTCGCCAGCGCGATCACCGAACCCGCGCCCGCCGCGACACCGTTCACCGCGGCGATCACCGGGATGGGGCACTCGCGCAGCGCTTTCACCACCGCGCCGGTCATGCGGGTGAACTCCAGCAGCTCCGCCGACTCCATTTTCTGCAGCTCGCCGATGATCTCTTCGACGTCGCCGCCGGAGCAGAACCCGCGCCCACGGCCGGTGACGACCAGCACCCGGACGTCGCCGCGGTGCGGCAACTCGGCCAGCAGGTCGCGCAGGTCCGCGTAGACGTCGAAGGTGAGCGCGTTCAGCTTTTCGGGACGGTCCAAGGTCACCGTGGCGACACCATCGTCCACGGTGAACTCGAAATGCTCCCAGTTCGCCGTGATCGGCGGCGTGGCGCGGAACGGGCTCATGACTGGATCCCACCTCCATCGAGGACGAGTGTCTGTCCGTTGATCGCGGCGGCTTCGGCCGCCGCGAAGAAGGCCACCGCGTGGGCGACCTCGTCGGGTTCGAGCAGGCGGCCGAGGGGGGACGCAGCGGCGAGGGCGGCTTCCGCGTCGGCCTCGTCGCGGCCGGTGCGGTCCCGGATCCGGGCCACCGAGGCGGCCGTCATGTCCGTGCGCACGAAGGCCGGGCAGACGGCGTTCGCGGTGACGCCGGTGCCGGCGACCTCGGCGGCGGTGGCGCGCATCAGGCCGACGGCGGCGTGCTTCGACGCGGTGTACCCGGCCGTGTAGCGATAGCCGAGGTGCGACGCCGTCGAGGCGACGGTGACGATCCGGCCGGTGTCGCGCGATCGCATGCCGGGCAGAACCGCGCGTGTGCACAGGAAAGCGCCGGTCGCGTTGACCTCGATCTGGGTCCGCCACTGGTCCAGCGACGTCTTCGCCAGCGGCGCGCTCGCCGAGATCCCGGCGTTGTTCACCAGCACGTCCACCGGGCCGAGACCGTCGAAGTACCGCGCGACGGCGTCCTCGTCGGTGACGTCGCAGTCGGCCCGGCCGGGGGCGTGCACCTTGTCCCCGGCGGCCTGGAACCGGGCGGCGACGGCCGCGCCGATCCCGCGCGTCCCGCCGGTGACGACGACGATCCTGCTCACTGTGCCTCCACCCGGCGCAACGCGCGCCGATCGAGTTTTCCGTTGGCGGTGCGGGGGAGTTCGGTCACGAACACCACCTCGCGCGGATATTTGTGCTTCGCCAGATTCGCCCGCGCGTGATCCTTCAGTTCGTCGGCGGTCACCTGGACACCGTCCGCCAGGACGACGCACGCCCGCGGGACGACCAGGCCGTCGACGGTCACGCCCAGCACCGCGCAGTCGATGACGGCCGGATGACCGATGAGACAGTCTTCGATCTCGCTCGGCGCGACGAACACGCCGGACACTTTCAGCAGGTCGTCGGCGCGGCCGTGGTGATGGAAGTAGCCGTCGGTGTCGCGGCTGAACAGGTCGCCGGTGCGGAGGGTGTCGCCGTGGAACGTCCGCGCGGTCTTCTCCGCGTCGCCGTAGTACTCGCGCGCGATGGTCGGACCGGTGACCTCCAGGGGGCCGATCTCGCCGTCCGGCAACGGATCACCGCTCTCGTCCACGATCCGCGCGGTGTAGCCGGGGACCTCGCGGCCGAGGCTGCCGACCCGCTGCGCACCGGGCACATTGGACAGATAGATGTGGTACGCCTCCGACGAGCCGATCCCGTCGATCACCGGGACGCCGAACAGGTTGTCCCACTTGCGATGCAGTTCCGAGGGCAACGCCTCGCCCGCCGACGTCGCCAGGCGCAGTGAACTCAGGTCCACAGTAGACGCGGAAGGGTGGGCGATCATCGCGCTCATCATGGTCGGCACGTTGACCAGGATCGTCGGCCGGTAGCGTTCGATCAGCGAGAACAGCAGGTCCGCGGTGCTGCGCTGCGGGAACACGATCCCGGACGCGCCGACACCGAACGGGAACAACGCCGTCAGGTCCCGCGCGTAGCCGAAGAACAGCTTCGGCACGGCCAGTACGCGGTCGTCCTCGCGGAGGCCGAGCACGCCGAGCGCGTACCGGTCGAAGCTCTCCAGCGCGCTGCGCGCCGGGTGCACGCACGCCTTGGGGGAACCGGTGCTCCCGGTGGTGAACTTCCAGATCGCGACGTCGTCCAAAGTGGTCGGCGCGGCTTCCAGCTCGGCCGGGGCCGACGCCGTCAGCGACGTGAACGAGTGCTCGCCGGGCTCCAGGTCGACGTCGCCGACCACCAGCAGGTTCCGAGCCCCGGCCTCGCGCAGCGCGGGCAGTGTCGAGCCGTCCGCGATGACGAGGACGGCCTCGGTATAGGCCAGGTAGTACGCATAATCCTTGGGCTGCAAGAAGGAATAGGCCTCGGCGGTCACCGCGCCGATCTTCTGCGCCGCGTACCAGACGGCGACGAACTCGACGCTGTCGTTCAGCGCCAGCAGGACCCGCTGTCCACTTCGGACGCCGAGGTCGCGCAGCACGTTCCCGGTCCGGTTCACCAGCGCCGCCAGCTCCGCGTACGTGACTTCCTCGTCGCCGCACAGCAACGCCGTCCGCTCGCCGGGGAGGCGGTCGACGAAATGGGTCGCCAGATTGAACGTGGTCATACCAGCTCCCGGATCGCTTCGACCAGGATGTCGGTGAGCGCCGAGAAGGTCTTCTCACCTTCTTCGGCGGTCGCCTGGGCGGGGGTTCCGCAGTAGGCGTCGGTCATCCCGGCCGAGGCGAAGTCCGTGACGCCGCCGCGCGCCAGGTCGACGTGGACCGCGGGCAGGTCGCGCTGGACGGCGGTGTCGACCAGGTCCGGCCGGTCGGCGAGCACCAGTGACGTCTCGTACTGCCCGGCGTGGCACTCGCCGGACCGGAACTCGTCGGTGAGCCGGGCCGCGTACCGGCGGCGGACCAGGTCGACGAAGCCGACGCCCGCGGTCTCCGCCACGCGCCGCAGCACCACCAGATGCGCCGGTTCGAAATGGTTGTTGACCAGCAGGATCCGAGTGAGTCCCTGCTTGGTGAGCGCGCCGCAGATATCGGTGAGCAGCGCGTACAGTGTCTCCTCGCCGATCGAGACGCCGCCCGCGAACCCGGCCGCGAACCGGGTCACCCCGTACGGCACCTCGGGCAGGATCAGCACTCGAATGCCGGGATCACCCGCCAGCCGCGCGGCCGCGCGTTCGCACATCCCCCGGGAGATCAGGGGATCGGTGCCCAGCGGCGCGTGCGGGCCGTGCGGTTCGACGGCGCCCACCGGCAGGAGCAGCACGGGGACGCGCGTGTCGGACGCGAGAGCCGCCACCTGGCGTGAGCTCAAATCCGCGAAGTACGTCACTCGAATCAAGCTACACCGCAGCGGCCTGAGGTGTATAGAGTTGCGCGCATGCCCGCATCGGCCACCCCCCACGGCGACCCAGGACCCCAAGACCTGGTGATGACACTGCTCGGCACCTACGTGTCGCCGCGCGAGAGCCGCCGTGTCTGGTCCGGCGGCCTGGTCGCCGTGCTCGCCGGGCTCGGCTTCTCCGACGGCGCCGCGCGGATCGCGCTGGCCAGGCTCGTCCGCCGCGACCTGCTCGCGCGGCACAAGGCGGGCAGGCTCGTCCACTACTCGCTGACCCGCCGCACGATCACGCTGCTGGAGGACGGCGACCGCCGGATCTTCTCCCTCGGCAGGCGCGAACGCGAGGCCGGGGAGTGGACCGTGCTGTGGCAGAGCATCCCGGAAAGCCGCCGCCAGGCCCGGGAACGGCTCGTGCGCCGGCTGCGTTTCCTCGGTTTCGGCCCGGTGCAGGACGGCACCTGGATCGCCCCGCACGACCGCGAGGCCGAGGTGCTCGCCCTGCTGGCCGAACTCGACGTCTCCGAACACGCCGGGCTGATGCTCGGCAAACCGTCGCCCGCGCTCGACGTCCGGCGGTTCGCCGACCGGGCCTGGAACCTCGACGGCCTCGCCGCGCGCTATGACGCGTTCGTCCAAGATTTCGGCGGGTATTCAGGCGACTTGCCTGACGCCGAGGCGTTCCAGGTCCGAACCTGGCTGACGCACACCTTCCGCGCCTTCCCGTCGCTCGATCCGGAACTCCCGGTCGGGCTGGTGCCCGCTCCGCCGAGCCGGGCGGCCGCGGTGGAGCTTTTCCACGATCTCTACCAGGCGCTGGCCCCGGCGGCGCAACGCCATTTCGATGGAGTGACCGAATCATGAACGACACCCAGGCCGCATTGAGTTACACGTCCTACCTTTCGCTGGACGAATTGCTGGACGCGCAGCATCCCCGGTCCGACGAGCACGACGAATTGCTCTTCATCGTGATCCACCAAGTGTATGAACTTTGGTTCAAACAAGTTCTCCACGAGGCGCTTTACCTGCAGGAGCAACTCGAGGCGGGTAACACCGCTCACGCCACCCGCACGCTGAGGCGAATCCTGACTATCTTCAAGGTGGTGGTCGCGCAGATTGACGTGCTCGAGACGATGACTCCGAGCCAGTTCACCAGTTTCCGTGCGCGACTCGACGCTTCGAGCGGGTTCCAGTCGGCTCAGTTCCGCGTCCTGGAGGCCGTTCTCGGCCGCCGGGACGAGCGGGTGTTCGCGCATTACCCCGAGGGCGGTGACCAGCGCGCCCAGATCTCGGACGCGATGTCACGGCCGTCGCTCTTCGATTCCTTCACCACCTATCTCGCGGTGAAGGGGTACGACGTCCCGACCGGGCGCGATGTCACCAAGCCACTCGAACCCTCTCCGGCGCTCCAAGAGGTTCTGTTGCGGGTCTACCGCGACGACACCGGGCCGTCCGTGGTGGCGGAGCACCTGGTCGATCTGGACGAAGGGATGCAGGAGTGGCGGTATCGGCACGTGAAGATGGTCGAGCGCACCATCGGAGACAAGACCGGGACGGGGGGTTCGTCGGGCGCGCACTACCTGCGTACGACGCTTTTCTCCCCGATGTTCCCGGATCTCTGGGCAGTGCGGAGCAGGCTGTGACGACACTCGACGAACTCCGCGGCGACCCCAACGCGCTCGCGGCGCACTACACGCACTTCGGTGTGGCGGACCGGATCCTGCTGACGGGGCACTCGCACCAGGCGTGGCCGGACGTCGCCCGGGAAGGCCTTCTCGAAGCCTTCGCCGACGCGGCCGAAGGGGTCGACACCAAGTGGGACCGCGCTTTCGCGAAGGCCGACGAGATGCGGGCCGGGTTCCGGGCGCTGCTCGGCGACCCGCACGGCGGCATCGCGCTCGGCGCCAGCACGCACGATCTGGTGATCCGGTTCCTGTCGGCGATGGACCTCCCGAGCCGGCCGCGGCTGGTCACCACCGACGGTGAGTTCCACACACTGCGCCGCCAGCTGGGCAGGCTGGCCGAAGAAGGGGTCGAGGTCGTCCGCGTGCCGTCGTCGCCGGTCAGCACGCTGGCCGAACGCGTCGCGGCCGAGGTCACCGAAGACACCGCGGCCGTGCTCGTCTCGGCGGTGCTGTTCGAGACCTCCCGGCTCGTGCCGGGGCTGGCGCATCTCGCCGACGTCTGCCTGTCGAAGTCGGTGAACCTCGTCGTCGACGCCTACCACGCGCTCGGCGTCGTCCCGTTCTCGCTGCACGACCTCGGGCTCACCAACGCCTGGGTGCTCGGCGGCGGCTACAAGTACCTCCAGCTCGGCGAGGGCAACTGCTTCCTGCGGATGCCCGCGCACGCGCAGGAACTGCGGCCGGTCGTCACCGGCTGGTACGCCGAATTTGGCGCGCTCGCGGACGAGCGCCGACCCGGCGAGACCGCCTACGCGTCCGGATCGGACAGGTTCGCCGGCGCGACCTACGACCCGACGAGCCACTACCGGGGCGCCCGCGTCTTCCGGTTCTTCGCCGAACAAGGCCTCACCCCCGAGTTCCTGCGGGAGGTGTCGCGGCACCAGGTCGGCTTCCTCGCCGACGGTTTCGACAAGCTCGGGCTGCCCGAAGACGTCGTCACCCGCGACCGGGAGACCCCGCTGGACCGCATCGGCGGCTTCCTGTCGCTGAAGTGCGCCGACGCGGGCGGGCTGCGGGCCGCGCTCGCCGAACGCGGCGTCCGGACCGACAGCCGCGGCGAGTATCTGAGGTTCGGCCCGGCGCCGTATCTGTCCGACAGTCAACTCGACTCCGCACTTCGCGTCCTGGGCGAGATCGTCCGCTAGGTTTGCGGGTGTGGCACCGTCGCCGCCGGACGACCTTCGTCGGGGACTGTGCCCTGTTCCAGGAACTTCGCACGTGAGCCACAAGCAGCGTGCACTCCACGACAAGGAGTCACCACAGTGACCGAAGTGTTCGGCCATGGCACCGGCCATGAGCAGGTCGTCTTCTGCCAAGACCAGGCCACCGGCCTGAAGGCCATCATCGGGATCTATTCGACGGCGCTCGGGCCGTCGCTGGGCGGGACCCGGTTCTACCCCTACGAGTCCGAGGAAGCCGCGCTCGCGGACGTCCTCGCGCTGTCGAAGGGGATGGCCTACAAGAACGCGCTCGCCGGGCTCGACCTCGGTGGCGGCAAGGCCGTCATCATCGGCGACCCCCACAAGCACAAGACCGAAGCGCTGCTTCGCGCCTTCGGCCGGTTCGTCCAGTCGCTGGGCGGCCGCTACATCACCGCCTGCGACGTGGGCACCTACGTGCAGGACATGGACATCGTCGCGCGCGAATCGGAGTTCGTGACGGGCCGCTCGCCGGAGAACGGCGGCGCCGGCGACTCCTCCGTGCTCACCGCTTTCGGCACCTACCAGGGCATGCGCGCCTCCGCGGACGCCGTCTGGGGCGTCCCGGACCTCGCGGGCCGCAAGGTCGGCGTCGCCGGGGTCGGCAAGGTGGGGCACATCCTCGTCGGGCATCTGATCGAGGCGGGCGCGCAGGTGGTCATCACCGACGTCTCTCCCGCGGCGATCGAGCGCACCCGCGCGGCGTACCCCGCCGTCGAGGTCGTCGAAGACCTCGACGCGCTGATCCGCACCGAGCTCGACGTCTTCGCGCCGTGCGCGCTGGGCGGCGTGCTCACCGACGAGACCGTCGGCCTGCTCCGCGCCAAGATCGTCTGCGGCGCGGCCAACAACCAGCTCGCGCACCCCGGCGTCGACAAGCTGCTCGACGACCGCGGCATCCTCTTCGCGCCCGACTACCTGGTCAACGCCGGTGGCGTGATCCAGGTCGACGACGAGCGGCACGGCTTCGACTTCGCGCGGGCCAAGCGCAAGACCACGGCCATCTTCGACACCACCAAGGCGGTGTTCGCGCTGGCCAAGGCCGACGGGGTCCCGCCGGCGGCGGCGGCCGACCGGTTGGCCGAGCGCCGGATGGCGGAGATCGGCGGCCTTCGGTCGATCCTGACCGTGTAGGTCTCCCAAGCGCAATGAAGGGGCCTTTCATAGCAAAATTTGCTATGAAAGGCCCCTTCATTGCACTGGGCGGACCGCCGAGCCGGCGGGTGCCGGGGACTCAGCCGCTCTTGCGACGGAAGGTGCGCTTGTTCGCGGCCGGGCCGTGCGCGTGCAGGTTCTTCCCGCCACCGTTCTCGTGGGCCGAGCCGGAGCGGGCCTGAGCCTGCTTGCGCTCCAGGGCTTCGCGGAACTTGCGCTTCGTGTCGTCCTCTTCGCCATCCGCTGGGGACGGTGCCGGTTCAGTCATTGCTACCTCCGAGGTGACGACGTGTGACCACGTCAGCCTGTCAGGAACGGACCGGCTTGGCGAGTCGATTTACGTCACCTGGGCGGCGCGGGAAGCTGGACCGGGCCGCCGAACTGGATCCGGTTCCGCAGCAGGGGCCGCCAGCAGTGATCGCACAGCAGCATCGGCTTCAGGCGGTTGCCGCAGTCCACGTGCTCCAGCGTGATGTCGGGTGCCTGTCCCGGCGTCTCGAAGCCCCGTGACCACTCGGCGATGAAGGCCAGGGCGGGGAAGAACGCGAGGCCCTTCGCCGTCAGCCGGTAGTCGTGCGCGTCGGTGCGGGTCTTCGCGGTCCCGGTCCGCAGCACGCCGACCTCCACGAGTTTCGACAGCCGCCCCGAAAGCACGCTCGGCCCGATGCCGAGTTCGCGTTCGAACTCCGAGAAGTGCCGCGCCCCGAGCAGCGCGCTCACGACCAGGCCCGTCGACCAGCGGTCGCCGAGGAGTTCCATGGTGTCCGGGAAGAACATCAGCGGATCGCCCGCGAGGGACTCGGCGTCCTTGCGGCGGAAGCGTTTCGTCGCGGTCGCTTCGACGACGCCGGTGTCGTCGAGCCGCCGCGCGCGGACGTCGCGGGCGTCCACCCGGCGTTCGCAGGTGGCGCAGCCGAGCGGTGCCGAGGTGGCCAGCTCGCAGTCGAGGTGGATCAGCGTCGGCAGCACGGCACGCCGTCCTTCGACCCATTCCCTTTCCCAGGCCCAGATCGAGATCAGCAGCGGCCACAGTTCGAGACCGCGTTCGGTGAGCCGGTACTCGTGCCGGGTGCGGCGCGCGTCCCGGTACGGCGCGCGGACGAGCATGCCCGCGTCGACCATCTCGCGCAGCCGCCCGGACAGCGCGGTGGGGGAGATGCCGAGCCGCAGCCGGAGTTCCTCGTAACGGCGGAAGCGCAGGAAAAGGCTCTGCAGGATCAGCAGGGTCCACTGATCGCCGAGCAGTTCGAGTGCCCGGCGCAGCGGATCGCCCGCCGGCCTGACGCGGTGCGCCGTCGCCTCTGTCACGTAGGTGCCTCTCTAACGGTGTCGCTGTCAGCGTACCCCTGGCTACAGCAAAAGAAGCCTATTGACAGCTGACTACAGAAATCATAGTGTCTCAGCCAATCGGTCAACGCGAACCAACCGGGGAGAACCGATGACGAGCACCTCCGAGCAACCGATCCTGGTGGCGGCCGCCACCGGTGAACCCGAGGTCAACCCGTACCTGATGGGCGTCTACGCCCCGGTCGGCGAAGAGATCGACGCGAGCGATCTCGAGGTCATCGGAAAGATCCCCGCCGACCTCAACGGCGTGTACCTGCGCAACGGGCCCAACCCCCGGTTCGAGCCGGAGGGCCGCTACCACTGGTTCGACGGCGACGGCATGATCCACGCCGTCCACCTGGAGAACGGCAAGGCCCGCTACCGCAACCGCTGGATCCGCACCAAGGCGTTCGAGGCCGAATCCGAGGCGGGCAAGGCGTTGTGGAAGGGCGTCATGGAGTCGCCCAAGGGCAACCCGTTCGGCAACACGCACGGGCTGAACGTCAAGGACAGCGCCAACACCGACCTGATCTTCCACCGCGGCCAGGTGCTCTCCACCTGGTACATGTGCGGCACGCCGTACGCCGTCGACCCGCTCTCACTCGAGACGCTGGGCGCCGAAGACTTCCTCGGCACGCTGGTCGGCGACATGATGGCCCATCCGAAGGTCGACGAACGCACCGGCGAGATGTTCTGGTTCGACTACGGGCCGCGGCCGCCGTACCTGCGCTACGGCGTGATCAGCGCGGACGGCAAGGTCGTGAGCACGACCGAGATCGAACTCCCCGGCCCGCGCCTGCCGCACGACATGGCGATCACCGAGAACTACGCCGTCCTGATGGACTTACCGCTGGTCCAGGACATGGAGGCGGCGCGCAACGGTCGTCACAAGCTGCTGTTCGACCGGTCGCTGCCGAGCCGGTTCGGGGTGTTGCCCCGCTACGGTAACGGTAGCCAGATCCGCTGGTTCGAAGCCAGCCCGTGCTACATCTACCACGTCGTCAACTCCTGGGAGCAGGGCGAGGAAATCGTCCTCGACGTCTGCCGCGTCCAGCGCCCGCAGCCACGCGCGGACGCGCGCACCCCGCTCGCCAAGATGCTGTCGTACCTGCGACTGGACGCTTCCCTGCACCGCTACCGGTTCAACCTGCGGACCGGACAGTGCCTGGAGACCCAGCTCGACGACGACAACACCGAATTTCCGTCCGTCGACTCGAGGGTGGTCGGCGGCCGGAATCGCTTCTCCTACGCGGTGCACATCTCGCCGGACTCGACGCTCAAGTTCGACGGCCTGGTGTGCTACGACAATCGTGCCGGCGCCAAGACCGAGTATCGCTTCGGTCCGGGCCGGTGGGGCAGTGAGGCGCCGTTCGCACCCCGCGACGGCGCGGCCGCCGATTCCGATGACGGCTATCTGGTGACTTTCGTCCAGGACGAGCGTGAGGGGCGCTCGGAGCTGGACATCTTCGACGCCGCCGATCTCACTGCCGGACCCGTGGCCAGGGTCCTGTTGCCCCAGCGTGTCCCGCTCGGTTTTCACGCGACCTGGGTCCGGGCGGACCAGCTGGAACCTTCCTGTAACTGAGTGATCCCCTTCGCGCCCGCCCACCAGAGGGGTGTGGGCAGGCGGCGAAGGGCCGAAAGCCGCCGTCCGGGTCGCCCCTTCCAGGGGGCGGGGCGACCCGGGCACGGCACCAGAGGGCGGAACGGGCCGATGACGGTCTTCGTACTGGGCGGGGCACAGACCGATTTCGCGCGGAACTTCGCGAAAGAGGGCGGCGGGCTCTACGAGATGCTCGCCGAAGTGGTGCCCGACGCCTTGGTGGACGCGCAGGTCGAGCCGGGCGACGTCGGCGTCGCGCACGTCGCCAACCTGGCCGCCGAGTTGTTCACCGGTCAGGCTCACCTCGGCGGGCTGCTGATGGCGGCGATCCCCGATCTGGACGGTGTGCCGAGCGTCCGGCACGAGGCCGCGTGCGCCTCGGGCGGGACGGCGGTGCTCGCCGCGAGCGCGGACATCGAGTCCGGCCGGTACCACGTCGCGCTGGTGACTGGGCTGGAACTCATGCGCAACACCGACTCGCGGTCCGCGGCGGAGCATCTCGGCTCGGCGGCCTGGGTCGGCGAAGAGGCGCAAACGGCCGAATTCCCTTGGCCCGCCTTGTTCTCCGACGTCGCCGACGTCTACGACTGGCGGTACGGACTCGATCCCGCGCACCTTGGCCTGTTCGCCCAAAACGCCTTCGCGAACGCCGCGCTCAACCCGATGGCGCAGACCCGGGACTGGAGTTTCCCGGACGGCTCGTTCGATCAGGACGACCGGCTGAACCCCGTCGTGGCCGGTGTCCTGCGCAAGAACGACTGCGGCCGCATCTCCGACGGGGCCGCCGCGATCGTGCTCGCCTCGCCGGAGTTCGCCGCCGACTGGGCGAAACTCGTGGGCCGGGACCTCGCGGAGGTCCCGAAGCTGACGGGCTTCGGCCACCGGACGGCGCATTTGTCGTTACGGGGCAAGCTGGAACGCGCCGAAGGACACGAGTACCTGTTCCCGCATCTGCGGGGCGCGGTGGTCGACGCGTACTGGCGCGCGAAGGTCTCCGGCGCCGAGGAGATCGACGTCGTCGAACTGCACGACTGCTTCACCATCACCGCGCTCGTGGCGCTGGAACACCTCGGCGCGGCCCCGCCGGGGGCGGCCGGGCGGCTGATCGAATCCGGCGGGATCGCGCGGGACGGCGTCCTCCCGGTGAACCCCGGCGGCGGGTTGCTCGGGCTCGGCCATCCGGTCGGCGCGACCGGGGTGCGGATGGTGCACGACGCCGCGCGCCAGGTCGCGGGAACCGCCGGGCCGCTTCAGATCGACGGCGTGCGGAACGTGCTGACCTTGAACGTCGGCGGATCCTTCACGACCGTGGTCGCGATGGTCGTCGCCCGCTGAACCCACCGGCCGCGATACGCCGCTCCGGTAAGCGTCGCCCCGAAGAAGACGACGGCGGCGACACCGGTTTCGGGAGTGAATTCGAGCGCGCCCAGCGAGCCCGCGGTGAATCCCGAATGGACACTCCAGGCGATCAGCGCCGTCCCGGCCGCCGCCGCCACGCTCGTCACGGCACCGGCGACGAGTACGACCACGGCCAAGGCGGCCAAGGAAATGCCATGATGTCGCGCCGAACCGAGGAGCCCGGCCACCGACGCCGCGACGACGACGGAGACACAACCGAACGGGAAACCGAAGCATTCGGGATTCCTCATCCGCCCAGTCAACTCCGCGTGACCGGGCGTGCCGTCGGCGTGAACGGCTTTCCTACGCTCCGGCCGGGATTCTTGACGAAATCCTGACGCGTCAGGCCTTGCGCGCGTGCGCGACGATCGCCTGCGCGATCGCGGGCCACAACTGCCGCGGCAGTTCGTGGCCCATCCCGGGGAACAGCAGCAGTTCGGCGTCCGGGATCGCTTCCGCGGTCGCCTTGCCGCCGCTGACGTCGATCAGCGGGTCGCTCTCGCCGTGGATGACCAGCGTCGGGACGTGGACCTCGCGCAGCTTCGCCGTGCGATCACCCGAAGCGACGACCGCGGCGGCTTGGCGCAGCCCGCCCGCCGGATGGTTCGCCCGGTCGTAGTTGCGGGTGGCCTTCATCCGCAGGAACTCCTCGTCGGAGGGGTGCCCCGGCGAGCCCACGAGCCTGAACCACGCGATGCCGTCCTCGATGGCCTGCTCGCGGGTGGCGGCGGGCGGCCGGGTCAGCCCGGCGAGCGCGGCGGGCTCCGGATGCCCGACCGAAGGATCCCCGGTGGTCGACATGATCGAGGTGAGGCTGAGCAGCCGGTCCGGCGAGTCGATCGCGAGCTGCTGGACGATCATCCCGCCCATCGACGCGCCGACGACGTGCGCGCGGTCGAACCCGAGCGCGTCGAACAACCCGGTGATGTCGGCTGCGAGATCCGAGAGCAGGTACGGCGCGGAGGTCAGGTCGCCCGCGGCGAGCGCGGCCAGATCCGGCGCGGGGAGATCGTCCAGATAGGACGAGAGACCGATGTCGCGGTTGTCGAATCGCACGACGTGGAACCCGCCCTCGGCGAGCAGGTCGCAGAAGCCGATCTCCCAGGTGACCATCTGGGCGCCGAGGCCCATCACCAGGACGAGCGGCGGATCCGCGGGGGAGCCGAAGGTGTCGTACTCGAGTTCGAGGCCGTTCACACGCGCGCGGGGCATGGCCCGATCCTGCCGGAAGCCCCCACTTCCGGACCAGCGGAGTGCGGATACGGTAACCCGCATGCCGACTTTCTCCGAAGACGCGGGTTCCCGGTCGCGGTCACGCGTGGCTTCCGGACGGCCGGCGGTCACCAAGGACCGGATCATCGACGCCGCGCTGGAACTGTCGGCCGAGTCCGGTTTGGAGAACTGGACGCTGCGGCAGCTCGCGGCCGCCGTCGACGCGTATCCGGCGGTGGTCTACCACCACGTCGGCGACCGGGACACCGTCGTCGTCGCGGTGCTGGACCGGGTGGTGGGCCAGCTGACCCTGCCCGACGAGACCTTGCCGTGGCGGGCCTGGTTCACCGAATTCCTGCCCACCGTGCGGGCCGTGCTGCGGCGCTATCCCGGTTCGGCGCGACGGCTGGCCCTGTTCGGGCCGTCGGTCGCCGCCGCCGTGCCGACGATGAACACCGGCATCGGACGGCTGCTCGCGGCCGGGTTCGGCACCGAGGCGCCGTTCGCCTACAACCTGCTGCTGGCGACAGCGTGCCAGTTCGTCGCGATGGAGGACGACCGCGAGAGCGCGATGGCGCTGCAATTGGAGCGGACCGAGGGTTACGCGGCTTACCGCACCCGCACCGACCTGCCGGGGATGGCGGCGCTGGGCGAGTCGGTCGCGGCGCTGGTCGCGGACCCGGATCTCGCGGCCGGTTACTATGCGCGGCTCTACGGTTACGCGGTCGAGCGCTGCCTCGACGGGCTCGAACACCGGCTCAGCCAGTTGGACACGCTCGGAAGTTTGACAGAGCGCTGACAGCGAATCGGCGTAGTGTGGAGGAATACCGGTGCTCGGTCACCGGTCCCGAAGCCCCTGGCACCAACCTCCCCCTCGAGGTGCCGGGGGCTTCTCATGTCAGGAGCGCGGGGCGGCGCGCTGGATCTCCGGGAAGACCTCGCCGACCAGGGTGACCAGCGATTTGCTGAGCAGCGTGTGCACCTGCGCGCGATCGAGCGAACCCCGCACGAGCCATTCGCGGCCCGCCGCCTTGACCATCCCGCCGAACGCGCGGACCAGGGCGTTCAGCTCCTGGCCGTGCTCGCTCTCGCGGGACAGGCCGACCGCTTCGAGCACCCTGTCCGCCGATTCGCGATCGGCCTCTTCGAGGATCCGTTCGACTTCGAGGTCCCGGCCGATGCCTTCCGGCGCGATCGCGGCCAGCCACATCTTCTCCTGGCTGGTGACCATGTCCAGGAACCAGTCGATGGCGACGTCGGCACGCAGTTCGAGCGGGCCGTCCGGCAGGATCTCGACCGCGAGCCGCGGCACGGTGAGCGCCCGCCGGATGATCTCCAGATAGAGTTCTCGTTTGGTGCCGAAGTAGTGGTTGATCAGCCCCCTGGCCACCCCGGCCTCCGCCGCGATGTCCGATGTGGACACTTCCGAGTACGGACGTTCCCCGAAAAGACGTGCCGCACAGGCGAAGATCTGCTCTTTGCGCTCGTCCGGCTCCAGTCTCCGCCATCTCGGCGTCGGCTCGGTCGTCATGCCCTCAATCTTCCCACGATCGATTCAGCCCGGCTGGATGGTCACCGGATCCCTGTGACATATAAAAGCAAAGTGTCAGTTAATCCGGCGTGTACCGTCTGTTGGCCCGCTGGTCTTTACCGTCTTCTTTCAGGTGGCATGCCGTGCGCGCTGTCGGGGCGCGTTTGCCTCCTACCGGCCCGGCCTGGCGAGTAACCCCCCCTAGCTCGCCAGGCCCGGGCCTTCTTACTGCGCCGAGGGACGCTCCGCGGGCAAGAGCAGCGTGAACGTCGTCGGCGACGGGCTGGTCAGCCGCAGTCGCCCGCCTTCCGCCTCGGCCAGGCTCCGCGCCAGCCTCAGGCCGATCCCGTGACCTTCACGGTCTTCACCCTGGTCGTCGGTGACGAACGGATCGTGCCCGTCCGGGATGGCGCCCTCGTCGCTCACGTCGATGGCCAGCGCGTCCCCGGCGTCGCGGACGAGGACGGAGACCGTGCCGCGCCCGTGCGTCGCCGCGTTGTCCAGCAGCACGGCGAGCACCTGCCGCACGGCCGCGTCCGCCGCCCGCGCCGGCAGCGCCTCGCGTCCGCTGATCCGCAGCGCCCGGCCGCGTCCGGCGAGCAGACCGTGCCAGGTCTGGCGGACCTCTTCGAACAGTTTGCCCAGGTCGAGCAGGGCGCGCGGGGCCCTGGTCTGCTTGGCCAGCGCCAGCAGGTCGTCGATGGTGCGTTCCAGCCGGTCGGCCGACGCGATGCTGTCGCGGATCGTCGCGTAGGGGTCGCGGTCGGGGCTCTCCAGGGCCGCCTCCAGTTGCAGGCGCAACCCGGTCAACGGGGTCCGCAGCTGGTGGGAGGCGTCGGAGGAGAAGGTCCGTTCCCGTTCCAGGGTCTCGCCGATCCGCGCGGAGGTGGAGTCGAGCGCTTCGCCGACCTGATCGATTTCGCGGACCCCGGTGCGCCCGGCGCGCACGGTGAAATCGCCCTCGCCAAGACGTTCGGCGACGCCCGCGAGATCCTCCAGCGGTCGCGCCAGCCGGGTGGCGATCCGGCGCGCGATCAGCCAGCTGGCCCCGATCGCGATGACGGCGAGCCCGGCCATCTTCAGCCAGGTCAGCCGGATCCGGTCGTCCAGTTCGGACCGCGGATGGGCGGTGCGGACCACCCCGACCAGCGATGAACCGCTGATCACCGGGACGGCCAGGACCACTTCGTCGCCGTGCGTCCCGGTCGCCATGTCGGTGTAGTGCGCGTCGCGGACGTAGCGGTCTTCGGTGGCCGGGCCGTCGCCGACCAGGAGCCTGCCGGTCGGGGTGTAGATCGAGACCTTGATCCCGCGGATCCGGTCCGCGTCCGGTTTGACGGGTTTGAGCTCCGGGACCCGTCCGTTGGCGAGGTCACCGGTCACGTCGAGGACGGCCGTGTCGGCGACCCGTTCCAGGTCGTGAGTCGAATTGCCCTCGTGGAACCTGGCGACCGCGATGGCCAGCGGCGCCCCGAAGAGGGTGATCGCCAGCACCGCGGCCAGCACGGTGAGGGTGACGATCCGGCGGCGCACGGACAGAGTGTGGCCGACAAGGGGGAGGATCACCCACCCGACGCGATATTTTGCCTTCCGTTGACCTGAGATCAAGGCGATGTTGACCCCGTTCGCTTTACCTTGGGGCCATGCGCCGACGTGCCGCCGTCATGGCAGGCCCGGGGCCCGGATCCGTCCCCCTCGTCCGGTTCGCCGTCCCGGGCGAATGTGTGGCCGTGCTGCCCACCGGAAGCGGGGAAACCCCCGAGGGCGCTTCCGGCGTGGGCGTGCTGCTCAGGCGCGGGAACCTCTTCGGCCACCTCACCGTCGGGCAGAACATCCTGCTGGCCGGGCGGCTCGCCGGTCGCCGGTCCCTCATCAGCCCCGCCGACCTGCTGGAACTGGTCGGCCTGAGCGGACGCGGTGACGCCTATCCGGGCACGCTCTCGGCACTGGAGGGCGCGCGGGCCGGCGTCGCCGTCGCCCTGGCCGGGGCGCCCGAGGTGGTCGTCGCCGACGAACCGGCGGGCGAACTGGACGGGCTCGCCGCGCTCGAACTCATGGACCTGCTGCGCGCCGTCGCGGCCCGCGGGACGGCCGTCGTCGTGGTGACCCGTGATCCCGGGATCGCGGCGGCCGCGCACCGGATCGTGAGAGTGGCGTGACCGCGCCCCTGGTCCGCACCGACGAACTGGCGCACACCTATGGTTCCGGGCTGACCGCGGTGGTCGCCGTGCACGGTGTCAGCTGCGTGATCGGCGCGGAGACCCGCGCGGTGGTGACCGGCAGGGCGGGCGCAGGGAAGACCACGCTGCTGCACCTGCTCGCCGGGATGAAGAAACCGACGGCGGGCACCGTCGACTGGCCCTCGTTCGAGCCGTCGCCGCCGGGCCCCGACCTGATCGGGCTGGTCCTGCAGGACGGCGGGCTGCTGCGCGATCTCGACGTCCGGCTCAACGTCGCCCTGCCGCTGGTCCTCGCAGGCCGGACCGGCACCGCGGTCCGCGACGCCGTCGACGGCGCGCTGGACCTGGTGGGCCTCACCGGCTTCGCCAAGAAAGCGCCCCGCGACCTCACCGGCGAGCAGATCCGGCTGGCCATCCTGGCCAGGGCGCTCGCGCCCGCGCCCAAACTCATCCTCGCCGACGATCCGGCGGGCTGGCTGGACCGGCCCGCCGGGGAGCGGCTTCTCGGCAGGCTCGTGAAAGCCGCGGACCGGCTGGCCGCCGGCCTGCTGGTGGCCACGGCCGAGAAGGCCCCGGCCGGGTTGTTCGGCGAAAGCTGGGCGATGGTCGACGGAAAGCTGGTGCGGGACCGGTGATCGCGGCGATGGCGTTGTGGGTCGGCGGGATCGCGCGCGTGCGGCCCGTCCGGCTCGGCGTGCCCGCGGCCGGGGCCCTGATCGTGACCACGTTGCTCGCGGCGCACGGCTGGGAGTGGGAAGCGGCGCCGCCGTGGGTGCCCGCGACCGTGCTGGTGATCTTGCTGGCCGCGCCGTCGGAGCGTTCGCTGCGAGGGGATCACGACCTTCTGCGTGCCCGCGGCGCGACCGGCGGGCAGGTGCTCGGGCTGGCCGCCGCCGAAGCCGTCGCCGCCGGACTGGCTGGTGGTCTCTTCGGCATCGTGCTGTCGCTGGCGGGCGGCTTCCTGCCCGGCTCGGGTCTGACCCTTGTCCGGGAAATCGTTCTCTTGCTGCTCGCCGGGCTGTTCGTGGCGGCCGTCGCCGTCCTGCCACCGGTGGTGCGCGAGTGGTATTTCGAGCCCGCCGACGACGGGCCGCCCTGGTGGTCGCCCTACGGTCTCGATTTCCTCCTCCTCGCGCTCGCCTTCTTCTGGCCGCTGCTCGGCTGGGCCGGTGGCACGATGCTGTTGTGGCGGCTGGTGGAGCTGGGGCTGCGCAAGGGCAAGCGGGCGATCGGCGGGGTGTTCAGGCCACTCGTCTCGGGGCTCGCCGGGGTGCTCGCGCTGTCCATTTCGTGGCGGAGCGCCCTGTTGGCGCGATCGGTGGCGCTGGTCGCGCTGGCTGTGGCGTTCGCGATCTCGTCCGCCCTCACCCGCGACGGCTGCGTAGCGGCCCACGTGGACCGGGCGGCTTCCCTCGTACTCGCCGCGGCCGCCGCCGGGCCGTCGTTCGGGCTGGCGCTCAACGAACGCCGCCGTGACCTGCTGATCGTCAGCACCCTCGGTGGGAAACGCCGTCAGGTGGCGACGTTCATCGCGGGTGACGCGCTGATCGTCGGCGGTGGGGGCCTGATCGCCGGGCATCTGCTGGGCGTGTTGTTCGTCCTGCTCACGCCCGCCGAATGGGTGGCTTTCCCGCACGGATACTTCGCGATGCTGGGCGCGGTGGTGATCGTGTCGTGCGTGGCGGCGTCGGCGCGGATCGCGCAACTCGCCGCCCGCGACGAAGTCTCCGACCTTCGCGACTACTAGCCTTCGAAAGGTTGTTCCAGGCGGTAGCCGTGGCCGCGCAGCGTCGAAATCCTCGGTGCCTGCTCCGGAGTGGGCGCCGACTCGGTCAGTTTCCGCCGCAGCGCGGCGATGTGGACGTCCAGGGTCTTCGTGGAGCCGTACCAGTGCGCGTCCCACACTTCGGACATCAGCGTGTCCCGGCTGACCGCGACCCCCGGCTGCTCGGCCAGCCGGGCGAGCAGATCGAACTCCTTGGCCCGCAACGGGATCTCCCGGCCGCCGACGCTGACCCGCCGTCCGGCGGTGTCGACCCGCAGATGCCCGACGGCGATCGCGGGCCTGCTCTCCGGCGGAGCCGTCCCGCGCCGCAGGTGTGCCCGCACCCTGGCGAGCAGTTCGCCGAGCCGGATGGGTTTGGTGAGGTAGTCGTCGGCGCCGGCCTCCAGGCCGACGACGACGTCCATCTCCTCTTGCCGGGCGGTCAGGATGACCAGGACCGCGCCGGGGAGCGCCGCGCGCAGCCGACGACAGACCTCGACCCCGTCCAGATCCGGCAGGCCGAGATCGAGCAGGACGAAATCGATGTCGTCGTGTTCCGCGGCCGCGAGCGCGGTGCGGCCGTCGCGCTGCCAGGAAACCTCGTAGCCGTGCAGGCGGAGGGTCGATTCGAGGACGCCGCCGATCGCGTCGTCGTCTTCCACCACCAGCAATTTCGGCATGCGGGGGAGCTTAACCGTTGAACACTGTTCTTTTCGGCCAAGACGTTACGAACACCACCCCGTCCGTAACAGGGCGCTAACGTTTCCCTGTGCGACCGCGCGTGTACGTCCACAAAGGACAGAGCGCGGCTGCGGCGAGACACAGCCAGGCGAACACGTCACCGACATGGCTGTACACGGTCTGTGTTCTCGGCTGTACCGGGAGATCCGCGACGAGTGTCTGCTGATCGGTGCGGAAGTAGTCGGCGTGCCCGAGAATCCGGCCCTGATCGTCCACGGCTGTGGAATTTCCGTGCGTGGAGTGCCGGAAGAGCGAGTAACCGTTTTCCACCGCGCGGAAAGTGGCCTTTTCCGCGTGCAGCGTGCCGAATCCCGACCAGTCGTTGGCGGGGACGAGCAGGAGCGCGGTTTCCTTGTCCGCCGCCTGACGCGTCAAGTCGCGGAAATCCGCGTCGTAGCAGATGACCGTCGCGAGCCGTCCGTATGGCGAATCCGCGGTGGGGACCGTGCCGGGGCCGGGAGTCATCGGTTCCATCGGCGTCGGACGCGTTTTGTCGTAGGTCCAGGCCACTTCGCCGGTCGGTCCGACGAGCACGGCCACGTTGCGGATGTGGGGAGCCTGCTTGGTGTAAAGCGCGTAGGCGAGTTCGACGTGGATGCCCGCCTGCTTCGCTTCGGCGCCGACCCGCTTCAGCAGCGCGTCCTGATCGCGTTCCAGCACGCGGGCGTGCGTTTCCGGCCAGACGACGATCTTCGCCCCCGCCGACGCCTGCTGCCGTGTCCTGGTCACGAGATCTTCGGTGACCGGAGCGAACGCGGCGCCGACCGCGGCGGGATCGGCCGCGCTGACCTCTTCGGCGCGCCAGTACTTGACGCCGACTCGCTCCAGCGCTTCGGAACTCGCTTTGTCCGCGCCGGCCGAAGGGCTGATCCCGGCGACCCGGACGGTCTGCGTCGTCGGAGCGTCGAACAGCAGCCGCGCGCCACCGGCGAGGAACACCAGGCCGAGCACGCAGGCGTGAACGAGCACCGTGCGCTTGACCGGCGGCCATCCCTCCGCCCAACCGGTGTTCACCACCGAGGCGAACCACGCGAGGACGAAGGTGAGGCCGTAGACGCCGGTCACGGACGCCGTCTGGAGCAGCGGAAGGTTGGCGGACTGGGTGCTGCCGAGCGCGCCGAAGTCCCCGAAACCGGTGATCACGGTGAAGAGATACTCACCCGCGACGAGCGTCACCGGGAACACCAGCGTCCGCAACGGCCCGGCGCGGTCGGCGCACAGGCGGTCGGCGAGGAACGCCGTCGTCTGCAGCACCGCGAGCAGGGTGAAGGCGAGCAGACCGGAGAGCACGAACAGCAGGCCGGTGACCCCGAGCCAGAACAGCTGGCCGATCAGCAGGGACAGGCCCACCATCAGGATCGCGCGCCGGACGGGGACCTGCCGGGCATAGCGGAGCAGGAAGATCGGGAACACCCAGGCGGCGAGGGGGACGTTCCAATCGGTGTGGACGGCGAGCAGGAGCAGCGCTGTTCCCAGCCACCAGAGCAACCGTGGTTTCATACCGCGAACGGTAGGAAACCACGGCCGTCCGGACAGCGGGCCAAGGGCAGCGTCCGACCCTTACTTTCGTCAGGTCTTAAGTGACGTGGTCCCGCCGCCGATGTCCTGTCACTCGACGGTGACGGGCGACGTGAAGGGGACTTTCCCCTCATCGCACGCGCGGAAAGTCCCCTTCGCCACGCGTTTCGCGGCCCTCCTTGGCGGCGGAGGTCGGCGTGCGGGCGAGCACAGAACACGCCACACCTGCCTTACCAGGTCTTAAGCGACGTGGTCCCGGTACGCCGCGATGGTCTCGGCGAGGACCTCGCCGCCGGGACGGCGCCAGAGGTCGGCGTCGAACACCTCGACCTCGATCGGCCCGGTGTACCCGGCGGCCTCGACACACGCCTTCAGGCGCCGGTGGTCGATCGGGCCGTCACCGGGCAGCGCCCGGCCCAGCAGCGTGTCGGTCAGCGGCACCTTCTGGTCGCACACATGGAATCCGGCGATCCGCCCGGCCGCCGCGGCGATCGACTCCTCGATCCGCGGGTCCCACCACACGTGGAACTCGTCGACGATCACGCCGACCTGCTCGGCCGGGTGCTCCAGTGCCACGGTCAGCGCCTGATCCACTGTGGACAGAACCGACCGTTCGGCGCACTGCATGGGATGCAGGGGCTCCAAGCCGAGCCGTACGCCGCGTTCACTGGCGTACGGGGCCAGTTCGCCGACCGCGTCCGCGACCCGCTGCCGTGACGACGCGAGGTCGCCGTTCACCCCGCCGACGACCAGGACGAGGACGTCCGCGCCCAGCGCGGCCGCTTCGTCGATCGCCTCCCTGGTCTGCGCGACACCGTCCACAGGGGACCCCTCCGGGGTGATCCCGGTGAAGAAACCGCCGCGGCACAACGACGACACGCCGACGTCGTACTCCTTGAGCAGCCGCGCGGTCTCCTCGACGCCGGTTTCGGCGACCTTGTCCCGCCACAGGCCGATCCAGCGGACCCCCGCCTCGGCGCAGCCCGCCACGGCCTCCGGCAGCGACCACGCCTTGGTGGTGATCTGGTTCAGGCTCAACCGGTCCATCACGCCACCCCCGCCGCGGCCAGCAGCGGCCGCATCCGCGCGACGGCGAGGTCCGGGTCGGCCAGCGCCCCGGCGGCGTCGGCCAGCCGGAGCAGCTCGGCCAGATGCGTGATGGACCGGGCCGACTCGCGGCCCGCGACCATCCGGAAATGGTTCTGGTGCCCGTTGAGGTAGGCGAGGAAGACGACGCCGGTCTTGTAGTTCCTGGTGGGCGCGCGGAAGATCGCGCGGCTCAAGGCGACCGTCGGGTCCAGCAGGCCGTGGAAGCCCGCCTTGTCGCCTTCGTCGAGCCGGGCGAGCGCGGCGCCCGCCACCTGCGCGACGGCGTCGAAGATACCCAAAAGCGCTTCGCTGTGGCCCTGTTCGTCCCCGGCGATCAGCTCCGGGTAGTTGAAGTCGTCGCCCGTGTAGCACTTGACGCCCTCGGGAAGCGCGCGGCGGAACGCGGTCTCGATCGACGCGTCGAGCACGGAGACCTTGACGCCCGCGATCACCCCGGCGTGCTCGGCGCAAAGCCTGCCCAGTTCCTTGGCGGCCTCACGGACGTCGGCGTGGCCCCAGTACCCCGCCAGCGCCGGGTCGAACTGCTCGCCCAGCCAGTGCAGCAGGACCGGACGGTCCGCGCCGGAGAGCAGTTTCCCGTACGCGGCATGGTAATCCTCAGGGCCGGACGCCGACGCGGCCAGTGCCCGGCTGGCCATCACGACCGGCACGGCCCCGGCCTCGCCGACCAGGTCCAGCTGCTCGCGCCAGGCGTCCACAATGGACTCAGGCGTCGCGCCGCCGCCGGGCAACTGGTCGGTGCCGACACCCGCCACCCACGGCCGTCCGGCGGCGAGCGCGCCGGTGCGCCGGATGAGGTCCTGGGTGGTGCCCCAGTCCAGGCCCATGCCGCGCTGCGCGGTGTCCATCGCTTCGGCCACGCCGAGACCACAGGACCACAGGTGTTCGCGGAAGGCGAGCGTGGTGTCCCAGTCCAGTACCGCGCCCTCTTCGGGGTCGGCGGCGGCGAGCGGGTCGGCGACCACGTGCGCGGCCGCGTAGGCGATCCGGGAGGTCGGCGGCGACGCCGGTTTCGCGGGCGTGTCCGCCCCTTGCGGCGTCCACTCCACCAGTCCGCCGTCGGCGGTGGGCAGGGCGATCAAGGTCATCGGGTCTCCGTGGCGCGGGGGTGAGAAAGCGCTTTCTCGGACCACGTTAAGTCACGCCGCGGGCGCCGCACAAGGGGCTCAGCGGGCGGGGGAAGCGGTGCTGGAGCGCAAAACCACCTCACCGGACATGCGCACCACGCGCGGCCGGGTACCGGGCGAGGCCTTGAGTGCCAGGTCCATGGCCCGTTCGCCCAGCTTCTCCAACGGCAGCGCGACGGTGCTCAGCGACGGCGTGAGATCGCGCACTACCGGGATGTCGTCGAAACCGGCGATCGACATCTCGCCGGGGATCGAGACACCCGCGTCACGCAGTGCCGCCATCGCGCCGATCGCCATCACGTCGGTCACCGCGAACACGCACGTGGGCCAGTCCTTGCGCGGCCGGGCGAGGACCTTCTCCATCGCTT
The DNA here is from genome assembly GCF_042723255.1 of Amycolatopsis thailandensis. Lineage (NCBI taxonomy): Bacteria > Bacillati > Actinomycetota > Actinomycetes > Pseudonocardiales > Pseudonocardiaceae > Amycolatopsis > Amycolatopsis thailandensis. The sequence continues at coordinate 44,013 of NZ_JBHXJK010000022.1, read as the reverse complement.
CGTAGCCGCCGTCGCGGGTGAACGCCGCTTCGACGACGTCGTCCTCGGCCAGTTCGACGCCGTGCTCCAGCAGTTCCGCGGCGAAACCGTCGAGACGGTCGACGACGGTGGTGAGGCTCTTCGGCCCGGCGAGCACGGCGAACCGCCGGTGCCCCAGGTCCAGCAGCGCCTTCGCCAGTTCGGTGCCGCCGCCCTTGTTGTCGGGCTGGACGGTGTCCACTTTGAGCCCGCGATGCCTGCTGACCGCGGCGACGTGCCCGCCGCCGCGCCGGTACGGCTCGAGTTCGGCGGCCATCGCCTTTTCCCAGCCTTTGTCTTCGAACGCCGAGCCGATCAGCAGAATGGCCGACGCGCGCTGGGCACGCAGCGTCGAGACGTACGCGACCTCTTTCGCCGGGTCGCGAAAAGTGCTCGCGAGCATCACGAGAAGATCGTTTTCACTCGCCACCCGCATCACCCCGCCGGCGATCGCGGCGAAATAGGGGTCGCCGACGTCGTGACAGATCACCCCGACGGTCGGCTGTGAGCCACCGGCCAATGCCTGAGCGTGAGCATTGGGGGTATAGGAGAGTTCGGCGGCCGCGGCGATCACTCGTTCGCGGAGATCTCCCCGGACGGTGGCGGTGCCGTTGAGTACGCGGGACGCGGTCGCGAGCGACACGTCCGCGGTGCGCGCCACATCTTCCAGCGTCACGTGGGGGCGGGCCTTCATCGATCCTCCAAGCTGGCGTTTGGGGCATAGTGGCGGACATGCTCGGCCTTTACCCGGAAATCGAACCTTACGTCCAAGGGATGTTGCCCGTCGGTGACGGCAATGAGATCTATTGGGAGGAATGCGGCGATCCCGAGGGCAAACCGGTGATCTTCCTGCACGGTGGCCCCGGAGGTGGTTCGAGCCCGAGACATCGCAGACTGTTCGATCCGGCGCGGTACCGGATCGTTCTCTTCGACCAGCGCGGCTGTGGGCGGAGCACGCCGAACTGTGCCACACCGGAGGCGGATCTCGCGGTCAACACGACGTGGCATCTCGTCGCCGACATCGAGCGGTTGCGCGAGCATCTGGACATCGAACACTGGATGGTCTTCGGCGGCTCGTGGGGGAGCGTGCTCGGGCTGACCTACGCGGAAACGCATCCCGGGCGCGTCACGGAACTCGTCCTCCGCGGTGTGGCCACGCTGCGGGTGAAGGAGCTGCAATGGCTCTACGGCGGGGGAGCGGCGTTCCTCTTCCCCGAGGCCTGGTCGCGTTTCCTGGCCCCGGTGCCGTTCTCGCGCCGCCAGGACAACCTGATCGAGGTCTATCACGAACTGCTCAGCCATCCCGATCCCGCCGTGCACGGACCCGCCGCGATCGCGTGGAGCCGCTGGGAGGGGGAAACGGTCAAACTGCGCCCGCGGGACGAAGTGATCGACGCGTTCAGCGATCCCGGATTCGCCCTCGCGATCGCGAGGATCGAGAACCACTACTTCCGGCACGGCGGCTGGCTGGCCGAAGATCAGCTGCTCCGCGACGCCGGGAAGCTTCGGGACATTCCTTGCGTTCTGGTCCAGGGACGCTACGACGTGGTCACCCCGGCCATCACCGCGTGGGAGCTCAGCCAGGTGCTGCCGACCGCGGAACTGGTGATGGTCGGCGACTCGGGTCACGCGTTCGACGAGCCCGGCACCCTGCACGAGTTGATCAGCGCGACCGACCGGTTCGCGTCAGACTGGCAGGGCGCCGCAGTATTCCGGGACGAGAGGAACACAGACATGCTTTTCGGTGACGAGCACGTCCGTCGCTACGAAGAGACCGACGGCGAGGTGGGCCACGACTGGGAGAAGGGCGCGCCTTGCCTGATCCTCACCACCAAGGGCCGCAAGACCGGCGAGGACCGCAAGTTCGCGCTGATCTACCAGTTCGACGACGACAACAACCCGGTCATCGTGGCCTCGAAGGGCGGGGCGCCGGAGGACCCGGGCTGGTACAAGAACCTCCAGGCAAACCCCGAGGTCAAGGCGCAGGTCAAGGCGGACAAGTTCACCGCGCGGGCCCGGACCCTCGAAGGCGCGGACCGCGCGAAACTGTGGGAGAAGCTCGCCGCGGTCTGGCCGGACTACAACGAGTACGCGAAGAAGACCGACCGTGAGATCCCCGTGGTGGTCCTCGAACGCGTGTGATCCGCGCCGCGTTCGCGCGGAGATCCAGCCGAACCGGACCGGGTTCGGCTACGAATTACGTCCATGGTGCCGAGACCCCGTGAACGCTGGACCGCATTGAGCCCCGTTTCGGGTGACTTGCTGACGTTCCGCCAGATGATCGCCTTCGGCCGGCGCTTCGCCCGCGCCGGCCGGGGCGCCTGGTTCAGCCTCGCGATCAACGTCGTATGGCCGTTCCTCGTGCTGTTCACCCGGTTCCGGGTGCGCGGCGGCGAGCACCTGCCGTCGACCGGCGGGTTCCTGGTCGCGTCGAACCATCTCTCGTTCGCCGATCCGACGACGGTGACGGCGTACTGCCTCGCGCACGGACGCGTGCCGCGCTACCTGGCGAAGGCGAGCCTCTGGGACGCGCCGGTGGTCGGCTCGGTGATGCGCTCGGGCGGGCACATCCCGGTGTATCGCGGGGCGGCCACCGCGTCGGACGCGTACCGCGACGCCGTCAGCGCCGTCCGTGAGGGTGAATGCGTCGTCATCTTCCCGGAGGCGACGTTCAGCGATCACCCGGACGGGTGGCCCATGCGCGGCAAGACCGGGATCGCGCGGATCGCGCTGGAGACCGGTGTCCCGGTGATCCCGCTGGCGAACTGGGGCACGCACCACCTGCTGCCGTCGGACGCCGTGCTCCCGCGCGCCTTCCCCCGCAAGACGGTGAACCTGGTCGCGGGTCCGCCGGTGGACCTTTCGGACCTCATGACGCCCTCGCCGTCGCGCGAGGTGCTGGAGGAGGCGACCAAGCGGATCATGACCGCGGTGACCGAGCTGCTGATCGAGATCCGCGGCTCCCGCCCCGAGTAGGCAGTCTCACCCTTCGGACAGTGCCGGTGAAGGGTAGGTTTCGGGGTATGAGCGCACACTATGACGTCGTTGTTCTGGGCGCCGGGGTCGGCGGTTACGTGGCGGCGATCCGGGCGTCGCAACTGGGGCTGAGCGCGGCGGTCGTGGAGGAGAAATACTGGGGCGGGGTGTGCCTCAACGTCGGCTGCATCCCGTCGAAGGCACTGCTGCGCAACGCCGAACTCGCGCACATCGTGACCAAAGAGGCGAAGTCCTTCGGGATCCAGGTCGAAGGGAAGGTCACCTTCGACTACCAGGCCGCCTTCGACCGCAGCCGCAAGGTCGCGGACGGTCGCGTCAAGGGCGTGCACTTCCTGATGAAGAAGAACAAGATCACCGAGTACGACGGGCACGGCACGTTCCTCGACGCCAACACCATCGAGGTCAACGGCGAGCGGATCACCTTCGACAACTGCGTGATCGCCACCGGCGCGACCGCGAGGCTGCTGCCGGGCACCACGCGCAGCGACCGCGTCGTCACCTACGAACAGCAGATCATGGAAAACGAACTGCCGGAGAGCATCGTCATCGCCGGCGCGGGCGCGATCGGCGTCGAGTTCGCCTACGTGCTGCACAACTATGGCGTGAAGGTGACCATCGTCGAATACCTCGACCGGATGGTCCCGCTCGAAGACGCCGAAGTCTCCGCCGAACTCGCGCGCCGCTACCGGAAACTCGGCATCGAGGTGCTGACCTCGACCAAGGTGGAGACGATCGACGACACCGGCGAGCGCGTGCTGGTGACCGTGTCGAAGAACGGCGAGTCCAGGGTTCTGGAAGCGGACAAGGTGTTGCAGGCCATCGGTTTCCAGCCGCGGACCGAGGGCTACGGCCTGGACAAGACCGGCGTCGAGCTCACCGACCGCGGCGCCATCGCCATCGACTCGCGCGGCCGCACCAACGTCCCGCACATCTTCGCCATCGGCGACGTCACCGCGAAACTGATGCTCGCGCACGCGTCGGAGTCCATGGGCGTCGTGGCCGCCGAGACCATCGCAGGCGCCGAGACCATGGAACTCGACTTCGTGATGATCCCGCGCGCCACCTACTGCCAGCCGCAGATCGCCAGCTTCGGCTGGACCGAGGAACAGGCCCGCGAAAAGGGCTTCGACGTCCAGGTCGCGAAGTTCCCCTTCAGCGCCAACGGAAAGGCGCACGGCCTCGGCGAGGCCGTCGGTTTCGTGAAGATCCTGAGCGATGCCGAACATGGCGAGTTGCTCGGGGCGCACCTGATCGGGCCCGAGGTGACCGAACTGCTGCCGGAACTGACCTTGGCGCAGCAGTGGGACCTGACGGTGCACGAAATCTCGCGAAACGTGCACGCTCACCCGACGCTCGGGGAAGCGGTCAAGGAAGCCGTGCACGGTCTTGCCGGCCACATGATCAACATGTAGACGCGGTTTCACCCAGAGTGGGGGGTGTGTGGAGATAGGGACAGTGAACGTCCCTATTTCCACACACCCCCTCGTGACTGGACCGGTCTGGCTGGCGTGACCGGACCGGTCGCGCGGGACTGTGTGGATTTTTGCGCGTCCAACGCAACAAAATCCATACAGTCGAGGTCCCCGGGCGTCATGCAGGGGCACAGCGGCCCCAGGCGCACGGCAAGTAGTCGGCTAAATGCGGGAGGGGCTAAAGCGTGTGGGTCGCGATCAGTTGGCCGATCGCCCGGATGTCCGAGCCCCGGAACTCCAGTCGCACGTTCCCCAGGCCGCTGAACCACAGGTCCAGTTCCGCGTCGAGGTCGAAAGTGCCCGCGGTCTCGATCGAGAAAGCCTGGATCCTGTTGTAGGGCAACGAAGTGAAGTCCTTCTTCTTGCCGGTCATGCCTTGGACGTTCACCGCGATCAGCCGCTTGTTCGTGAACACCACGAAGTCGCGAACCGCCTTGAACGACGAGATGATCTCCTCGCCGGGGATGATGATCGGCTGCACCGTCGGCGCGATGTCCTTCGGCTTGCACGGCGTGAGCTTGAAGACGGTGTCCTTGGAGAAGTCAATCATGCTTCCACAGTACGGATCGCGGCCGCTTCAGGTCGCCGGCGTGAACTTCAGGACCGCCTTGCCGTCCTTGATCGCGGTCACCCGGTAGGCGATCCCGTTCGTCTGCCCGGCACCGCCGCTGATGGTCGAGCGTCCGCCGCTGGGGAGGGCCGCCGAGAGCGTGACACCGCTGGCCGACACGGCATCGACGATGAGGGAGGTGACGCGCAGCCGGGCGTCGAACGCGAGTTTGTCCTTCGGCTTCACGATGACTTCGCAATCGCCGTCACGGCAGGACTTGAGATCGGTGCCGTTCTCGGCGACCAGCGGGCCGGCCGGCTGGGCGATCCCGGACGACGAAGGCGGCGCGGAGGACGAAGGTGGCGACGACGCGGAAGTCGGCGAAACGGTGGCGGACGGCGGCGCGGCGGGGGAGGACGCGGGAGCGGGCGGGGCGTCGGATCCGCAGCCGGTCAGGGCCGCGGCGGACACGAGCAGGAATCCGGCCACACGCAGAGTACGCATATGCTGAACGTAGAGCGACGACGCCGGGACCCGTCCCCGACGGAGTGCCGCATACTGCCGTAGGACAGGAGGAGACTCGATGAAGCGGCTCACGACGGCGCACGAAAGCCTGGCGCTCGGCGTGCCCCGGTCGGCCCCGGGCGCGGTGTTCGCCCTCACGCTCGCGGGCGGCGTCTCCCTCGACCCCGGCGAGGGCGGCGAGATCTCCTTCGGGCGCAACCGGCCGCAGGTCGACGTCTGCGTGGGGGAGAACGATCTCCAGGTCAGCCGCAAGCACGGGCTGCTGAACTTCACCGGCGGACAGTGGCGGGTCAGCAACACCGGCCAGTTGCCCATCCGCCTGCCGAACTCCCGCTGGCTGTCCCGCGGCGAGGAGCCGATCCCCCTGTCGGACGGTTACACGCCGTTGTTCGTCCGAGGTTCGGGCAGGCGGGAGCACCTGCTCGAGTTGTACGTCGCCGGTCCCGACGGCGGGCAGCCCGCCACCCGGCACGGCGACGTCACCGTGCCGCCCCGCCGCTGGCGCCTCAGCGCGGAGGAACGCCTGGTCCTGGTCGTTTTCGGCCAGCGCTACCTGCTGCACGACCTCAACCCGCAGCCGCTGTCCCGCCAGCAGACGGCCGATGTGCTCGGCGAGCTCCGTCCCGGCGAGACGTGGACCGGCCGCCGTGTCGAGCACGTCGTCATCGACGTCCGGGCCCGGTTGTCCGCCGGTGGAGTTTACGGCCTGCGGCGCGAAGAGGTCGGCGAGCCGGTCGGCAACGCGTTGAACGACAACCTGTTGCGGGAGCTGGTGCTTTCCACCACGCTCGTCCCACCCGACCTCGCCTTGCTCGACGCGCTCGGCTGACCACCAGCGGCGTCCACAGAGGACGGTCAGCGAACGCCTTCCATCGCCGCCTTCGCGACGTCGCTGTCCTCGTCCGCCTTGGTGGCCACTTTCACCAGCGCCGCCGTCGCTTGATCGCGGCTTTCCTCGGCCTTCACTCGTCCGGCCGAGGCCGCGTTCACGCCGAAGAAGGCGCCCACCACGGTGCCGATCACCGTTCCCGCCGCGGTGATCACCGCCGTGACGTCCGAGGTGTTCGGGTATCGCCAGACCGCCGCCACCGCGATGACCGCGAGCGCGCTCAGCCCCGCCAGCACCGTCAAGAATCCGTAGTTCCTGCTCATCGCCCGCTCTCCCTTCAGGCTCTTGCGGCATTGCTTCGCCCGAACGGCGCTTTTCGTTACGGCAAAAGGCCGGACTGTTATCCGCCGATACCGAATCGGATTTCGTGCTCTTGTCCCGGCACTACGAATTCCAGCAATCGTTCGCCTTCTTCGGTGATCGAATCCTTGTCAGGCAAGGGCTTCCGTGATTCGATCGTCAATTTCGCCCCTTTGATCGCCCAAATGGCCAGGAATTCACCGTCGACGAGCAGCGTGCCCCTTCGGCCCCCGGAACCGGGTGGCAACGGCACGCGACGACCATCCGGGATCACGCGCGCGCGATCGGCGTGGGAGAGCAGGACATTGTCGTATTCCGGCAGGAACCGGGGCGGCGCCGGGGTTTCCGGGTCGGGCCGCGGCGCGTCGGGCAGATCGAACAGCTCCTTTCCCTCGGTGTCGGTGAAGGTGCGCAGCCGCGGCCGAAGCCGTTCGAAGACCTCCTTGAGCTTGGTCAGTCCCGACCAGACCTGGGCATCGCGGACGGTCGCCGGGCCGAACGCCGCGAGATAACGCAGCACCAGGTCGTCGAGGGGGATGCCGTCCGCGATCGGCTCGCCGACCCACTCGTCGAGCAGGGAGAACGCCACGGGGCCCGACTGCCCCCACAGCCCTCGCGGCGTCACGTGCGCGAGGGGAAGCAGGCTGTTGACCGCGTAGGCGAGCGTGGTCGGGTCGGCCCCGGGCCATCGGTCCGCCAGTGCTGTCCGGATCTCGGCGCGAGTGCGGTGTCCTCCCGCCAGCAGATCTCGCCCCGCCCCGGCGATCGCGCCGAGATCGAGACCGGCGATCTCCCGCGAGTAGTGGCCGAGAAAACCGCGCTCGACCACGGGTTTCATGGTCGGCCAGAAGGCGAGGGCGTCCTCGGCCGTCACCAGGTGCACCGTTCCGCGCATCAGCGTCGACCGGACGACCTCGCGGGCGGCGAGCGGCTTCGCCAGCTCGTCCACCTGGAAGTCCCGCAACCGCGACCACAGGCCGACGTAGGACGAGTCGGGCGCCTGCGCTTGGAGGCCGGCCAGCCGCTCGATCGCGGTGACGGCGGGCAGATCGGCGCGCTCCAGCAGGAACTGCCTGGCCAGGGTGGCGCGGTTGAGTGCCCGCGCGCTCAGAGTCGCCATCAGAGGCGCCCGCGGAAGAAGGTGCGAAGGTCTTCGGTGAGCAGGTCGGGGACCTCCATCGCCGGGAAGTGGCCACCGGAGTCGTATTCGGACCAGTGCTCCACCGGGCCGTCCTGGAGACTCCGGATCGTGGTGTCCCCGGCGAAGACGGCGATACCGCGCGGCGGCCCGGCGGGTGCTTCGCCGTCCCACCCGCCCTGAGCCAGCTGCCGGTAGGCCTCCATTCCCTCGAACAGGGCGTGCGCCGAGGACGCGCCCGCGCCGGTGAACCAGAACAGGCTCACCGCGGCCAGCAGGTGATCACGATCGACGGCGTCGTCCGGCAGGCCCTTGGCCGGGTCGGTCCACTCGGCGAACTTCTCCACGATCCACGCGAGCTGGCCGGTGGGGGAGTCGTTCAGCGAATAGGCCAGCGTCTGCGGCCGCGTCGCCTGGAGGTGCAGGTAGCCGAGGCCGTCGGCCTGGAACCGGTTGAAGCGCTCGCCGCGCTCACGGTCCTTCTCGGAGAGGCCGTCCAGCTCGACGGCGGGCCCGAACGGCGTGCCCGCGCTGGTGCCGGTCAGGTGCACGCCGGTCACCCGGTGCGGGGCGATCATCGCCAGGATGCCCGCGACCCCGGCACCCGCGTCCGTGCCGTGGACGCCGAAACGGTCGTAACCGAGGCGGTCCATCAGCGTCGTCCACGCCTGGGCGACGCGGAACAGGTTGCCCCAGCCGGGCCCCTGCACCGGGGTCGAGAAGCCGTAACCGGGCAGCGACGGGACGACCAGGTGGAACTCGTCGCTCAGCTCGCCGATGACGTTCCGGAATTCGAACGGCGAACTCGGCCAGCCGTGCGTGAGGATCAGCGGCAGCGCGTCCGGGTTGGCGGAGCGGACGTGCAGGAAGTGGATGGTCTGGCCGTCGATCTCGGTGGTGAACTGCGGAAACTCGTTCAGCTCCGCCTCCTGGGCGCGCCAGTCGAAGCCGTCGGCCCAGTACTCGGCCAGCCCCTTGAGGTAGGCGACCGGGGCGCCCCGGCTCCAGTCACCGGTGACCTCGCGCGGCCAGCGGGTCCGGTCGAGGCGGTCCTTGAGGTCGTCGAGTTCGGCCTGGTCGACGGCGATGCGGAAGCTCTTGATCTCGTTCATGGGAGCTAAGCTAGAAGCCATTGCGGAAAGGTTCTTTCCGCGATTGCGGGCAAGGTGGAATCCATGGCGGAAACTTCGGCGAGACTGCTGCGACTCCTGTCGCTGCTGCAAGCCAGGCGGAACTGGACAGGCCCGGAACTGGCGGACCGGCTCGACGTCACGACCAGGACCATCCGGAACGACGTCGAGCGGCTTCGCGGACTGGGCTATCCGGTCGACGCCGCGCCCGGCGTGTCCGGCGGGTACACGTTGGGCGCCGGTGCGGCCATGCCGCCGCTGCTGCTCGACGACGAGGAGGCCGTCGCGGTGGCGATGGGCTTGCGGACGGCCGCGGGCGGCACGATCGCGGGGATCGAGGAGACCTCGGTACGCGCGCTGGCGAAGCTGGAGCAGGTGCTGCCGTCACGGCTGCGACACCGCGTCGAGGCGCTGAATTCCGCGACGCTCGCGGTGCAGGGCGGTGGTCCGACGGTCGACTCCGCGGTGCTTTCGACCATCGCCGGCGCCTGCCGAGACCGGGAGACCCTGCGGTTCGATTACCTGGGGCACAACGGATCCGAGACGCGGCGGCAGGTCGAGCCGCATCGCGTCGTGCACATGGGCCGCCGGTGGTACCTCGTCGGCTGGGACGTCGACAAGCAGGACTGGCGCACCTTCCGGGCGGACCGGATGCGGCCGCGGACACCCAACGGGCGGCGCTTCGAGCAGCGCGAACCGCCCGAAGGCGGCGTTGTCGCCTACCTCCAGCGCGGTGTGGGCGCGGCGTTGTGGCGGCACCACGCGACGATCCGCCTGCACGCCCCGGCGGCCGAAGCCGCGGCGAAGGTCCCGCCCGCCGTCGTCGTCGAAGCCGTCGACGAGCGGACCTGCCTGCTCAAAGCCGGTGCGGACACGCTGGAATTCCTGGCGCTCTACCTCGGCCTGCTCGACGCCGACTTCGACGTCGTCGATTCGCCGGAGTTCGCCGGGCACCTGCGCAAACTGATCGGCCGGTTCAGCCGTGCGGTGGGCGCTTGACGTCGAAGACCAGCTCCGGGCGTTCCCAAGTGACCTTCGGCGGGCTGGGCGGCACGACACCGACGCGGCGGGCGCCCATCCGTTCGTAGAACCCGGTGGCCGGCGGGTGGGAGACGACGCGGATCTCGGTCATGCCGAGGCCCGCGGCCTGCCCGAGCATATGCTCGACCAGCCACGCGCCGATGCCCGTGCCCTGGGCCGAATCGGCGACGAACAGCAGGTCCAGCTCGGCCGGATACTCGATCAGGCTGTAGAAGCCGACCACGTCCCGCTGCGCGTGCGCGACGAACGCGGGATGGGTGGCGAGGTAGTCCTCGGTCACCCGGTAATCCTCGAGAATCGACGCGTACTCCCCTTGATAGGCGGCCGATTCTTGCACCAGCGCTGTCACTCTGTCGGCGTCGGAGGCGCTTGCCCTGGAGATGCGGTAGCTCGTCACGTCGGCAGCTTAGAACGTCACACCGACACTTCTTGACTTCCAGTTAACTGGAGGTATCAGGCTGGGTTCCGTCAGCTGGGGAACGAACTGGAGGAACGAGATGAAAGCGGCCGCGTTCACGGAAGCCGGTGGCCCGGAAGTGCTCCGGGTGCTGGAGCTGGAGGAGCCGCACGCCGGGGCGGGGGAGGTCCGGGTGCGGGTGAAGGCGGCGGGGGTGCAGCCGTACGACGCGGCCGTGCGGGCGGGCTGGGAACCCGCGGGGCTCGAGCTGCGTTGGCCGCGTGTCCCGGGGAACGAGTTCGCCGGGGTCGTCGACGAGGTCGGTTCCGGGGTTACCGGCCTCGTCGCGGGGGCCGAAGTGCTCGGCTTCACCGCCGTGCAGGCGTACGCCGAGTACATCGTGGTGCCCGCGGAGAACGTCACGCCGAAGCCGGCGGAGATGCCTTGGGAGGTCGCGGGCGGCTTCACGGCCGGGACGCAGACCGCGTACCTGGCGCTGGACGCGCTGCGGGTCGCCCGCGGCGAGACGCTGCTGGTCCACGGGGCGGCGGGGGCGGTGGGCACGGCTGCCGTCCAGCTCGCCGTGCTGCGCGGGGCGCGGGTGATCGGGACGGCCAGCGAGGCGAATCAGGACTACGTCCGCTCCCTCGGCGCCGAGGCGCTGGTCTACGGCGACGGCCTCGCCGAGCGGGTGCGTGCCCTCGCGCCGTCCGGGGTCGACGCGGCGCTCGACGGCGCGGGCGGGGTCGCCTTCGATCTCTCGCTGGAGCTGGTCGGGGATCCGGACCGCGTGCTCACCCTGGTCGACCACGCGCGGGCGCTCGAGCTGGGGGCGCGAGTGGTCACGGGTACCCGGTCGGCGGAGCGGTTGGGGATGCTGGCTTCGTTGTACGCCAAGGGAGAACTGCGATTCTTGGTGCGGCGGACGTACCCGTTCGCCGAGGCCGCGGCGGCGCATCGGGAGATCGAGACCGGGCACGGGCGGGGGAAGGTCGTGCTGACCTTCTTCTGAGGGGGACGTCGGCGTGTCCTGCTCCGGTCAGGGGCAGGACACGCTGACGATCTTGACGGTCACCTTGGTCTTCGAGGACGGCGTCGAGAGCACGGAACGGTGCATTGTCACGCTGGTTCCGATGAAAGTGAGTGTTTCGGTGATCGTGCCGGACTTGTCCCCGGTGATTTCGTAGGTCATCGAGCACATTCCGTGGCTCAGCATGGCTTCCGGCGTGCCTTTGTAGGACACGGCGGGTTCGACGACCCAGACGCATCCGGCGGAACCGAAACATTGTTTGGAGTGCGTCTTCGGCTCCAGGGTGAAATCGCCGGTGGTGAGCGGCGGCAGGCTGGTCGTCGTCGGCGCCACGTAGGCGGGAGAGGTCGCTCGCGTGGTGCTTTCGTAGGAGCCGTCCGCCAGAACCCAGCCGTTGACGCCTTGGCAAGGTGGTTTCAGGTCCTTGCTCTTGCAAGGTGTCGCGGTCGGCTTCGCCGCGGCTGCGGGCTCGGCGCGCTCATTGCCGAGAAGGACAAGGGGCAAGGTCGTCGCGAGGGCGGCCACGGCGATGACGGAGCCGAGAATCCAAGGCCAGCGTTTGGGCTTTGCCGGGTAGACGGACGGTTCGGGTGGGAAGTACATGGCGCTCTCCCGCTCGGTGGTGGCACTTGCGGGTAGAACTCGTCTGATCTGTGCGCGGTGTTACGTCACCTCCACACCGATAACACCCATCAGTGGGAAATGTGCGAGTTTGCGGTAACGTAAAATTACGAACACGTGTTCGAAATATGGGTGTATTATGGAGGGGTGTCCGAGACCTTCCTTCCCGAGTTGCCGCAGGAGTTGTGGCGTGCCGGCAAGCTGGAGCTTGCCCATGGCGTGCAGCAGTTCCTGCAGCTGATGCGGGTCGCGTCCGCCGCTCTGGGGCAGTTTCTGGCGGAGGTGGAGTTGCGGGGTTCGAAAGACTTGTATGGCTATGGGTCGACGGCGGCGTGGTTCGCTGATGTGGCGGGGTTGTCGCGGGGTGAGGCGCAGTCGGTGGTGAAGCGGGCGATCGCGTTGAACCCGACCCGTAATCTGGATGGCACCGAGGTTCCGGCGTTCGCGCCCACTGTGGGTGCGGCGGCCGCTGAGGGCATGATCGGGGATGAGCGGATCGACCAGATCCTGGAGATCTTGGGGAGACTCCCGGCCGATACGTCGGTGGAGGATCGGGAGAGCGCGGAGAAGATCCTCGGCAACCTGGGCCGTGGCGCTGGTCCCCGGCAGGTGACGAAGGCCGCCGAGGACATCCTCGGCTGGCTGGATCCCGACGGCAACGAACCCAAAGAACCCGAACCGAAGCAGCCACGCCGCGAGATCACCCTTGAGCGTCGCCGGGACGGGTTCTGGAAACTCACCGGCCTGCTGGATGACGAGCTGGGGGCTCGCACCGCCGCCGCACTGGAGGCGTACGCGAAGCCTCGCCCGGTGGACGAATTCGGCCAGGCTGACTTGCGGATGAAGTGCGAACGCCAGGGCGATGCGTGGGCCGAACTCCTCGACTTGGCGATCGCCTGCCCCGACCAGCCTGGCACCAGCGGGTACCGGACGTTGGTGCACGTGACCATCGGTCTGGAAGAGCTGAAGACCGGGATCGGGAAAGCCTGCCTCGACTTCGTCGGGGAGATGACCGCCCGCGAGGCACGGATGGCCGCCTGCGACTGCCTGATGCTCCCCGTGGTGATGAACGCCGCTGGTGAACCTCTTGATGTAGGACGGCTGAGACGGTTCGTGACGCCAGGTCAGAGACGGGCGCTCAACATCCGGGACCGAGGCTGTGCGTTCCCGGGGTGTCATCGAAGACCCAAGAACTGTCACGCCCATCATATCGAGCACTGGGCGGACGGCGGCCCGACTGATCTCCGGAACCTCGTGCTGCTGTGCGGCTTCCATCACCGCCTGATCCACCACGGCGACTGGCAAGTCCGCATGGCGGCTGACGGGCTACCGGAGTTCATCCCGCCCCAATACCTGGACCCGCTCCGAAAGACCCGGCGCAACACCCTCCACCGCGCCTGACCCCGCATGGCCCCGAGGAGCCCGTCGGCCGCACCGGCGACGGGCCCCTCTTCATGCCCATCCTGCCGCAAGGTGGTCGTGCTCGACCGCTCGCGTGTCCACCGGCCCCTAGGAACCCCGCAGCTTCCGGATCACCCCACGCACCACCAAAGGCGCCACGATCGCCACGAAGAGCACCAACGCCGCCCAGCCCCCGAAGCCGCCGAACCCGCCCTCGTCGTAAGACGCCGGTGAAGCCTCGCGCCAGTTCTTCGAGCCGCCGCCCGCGGACTCCTCGTCGGGGCCCGCCGTCGCGGTCGCGGTCTTGTCGCCGCCGGTCGGACCCGTGCTGGGCCCGGCGGAAACGCTGGGACCCGTGGCACCCGTACCGGCCTTCGGTTTCCCGTCCGGGTTGATGATCCCGCCGGTCACCAGCGGGTCGGGCGGGCTGGCCGCGCCGTCGCCGAGGCTGCCGCGGAAGGTCGGGTTGGCGCAATTGTCCGCGTTCAGCTGTTTCGCCGGTTGCCCGGTGAGCCGCGCGTTGGAGTTCATGACCTCCTGTGACAGGTTCGGCGGCAGCGGCGAATAGCCGATCCGCGCCATGTTGATCTGGCCGTCGCAGGCGACGTGCTCCAGGAAAGCGGTGATCGTCTCGGTCTTGCCAGGGTCGCCGTAGCCGCCGCGGCAGGTGTCGCGACCGTTGGTGCACGGCATCATGACGTACGAGTACGCCGAGATCGGGTACGACTTCGGGTCGGTGTTCGTGTAGACCCGGTCCAGTTTCTGGCTCAGGTCCGGCCGGAGCTCCGCGTGCTTCAACGCGGCCGCGATGTTCTCCGCGTAGGGCTGCGTGTACTGGCCCGCGCCGTTCCGCACCCACGCCGTCGGCACCTCGTATCGCTGGGCGTAGGCGAACTCGTCGTAGCCGATGGAGAACGGGATGGTCGCGTTGTCCATGGTCGTCGCGATCTGATCCGAGTCCGCGAGCAGCCGGTACCACTCGGCGTCCGGGCCCTGCCCGGGGAGTTGGATGGGGCGCACGCCCGCGGGCAGGTTCCCCATCCCGTTGCCGACGTTGCGGGAGACGAACCGGTTGTAGGCGTCGGGCGCGGCGTGTGCGATGAAGTCGTAGAACAACGCCGTCGTTCCCGACTGACCGGTCCGGCCGACCAGGGTGATGGGCTGATCCGGCAGGGACTTCCCGCCGTTGGTCGCGGTGATGGCGGGATCGTTCCAGCGGGTGATGTCCCGGCTGAAGATCCGGCCGATCACCTCCCGGCTGAGGTGCAGGTAGTCGACGCGCTTGCCGCCCTGGTCCTTGACGTTGTACATCAGCGCGATCGCGCCGGCGACGTCCGGGACGTACTGGTAGCCGCGGGTTTGCGCGGACAGCCCGCCGCCGCCCGCCGCGATGATCGACGAGACCTCGGCTTCGGTCCCGGCGAAGTCCACCGTCCGGTCGCCGAACTGGTTGACCCCGGCGGGTGAGCTGTTGGCCGAGTAGTTGATCGGGATACCGCGCGACTTCGCGCCGTTCTGCCAGTCGGTCATCGCCGGGCCGACATAGCTGGACCCGGAGCCGGTGACCGGCGTGAGCGCCGCCGCCCCGGGAGTGACGGCCAGCGACAGCACCACCATGACCCCGCCCAGCGCGGCCAGCCGGCGGATCATCCGAATCGCCCGTTCACGTAGTCGTGGGTGCGTTCGTCCGACGGCGCGTTGAAGATGGTGTCCGTCGGACCGTGCTCGATCACCCGGCCGGGTTCGTTCTCGGCCGCCAGGAAGAACGCGCAATGGTCCGAAACCCGTTGGGCCTGCTGCATGTTGTGCGTGACGATGACGATCGTCACCTCGTGCCCGATCTCGGCGATGGTCTGCTCGATCCGCCGGGTCGACGTCGGGTCGAGCGCGGAACAGGGCTCGTCCATCAGCAGCACGTTCGGCTGCACCGCGAGCGAGCGCGCGATGCAGAGCCGCTGCTGCTGCCCGCCGGACAGCGCGCCGCCGGGGGAGCTCAGCCGGTCCCGGACCTCGCGCCAGAGCCCGGCCCGTTCCAGGCTCTGCTCGACGAGCGCGTCCTTGTCGCCGCATTTGACGCCGGCGAGCTTCAGCCCGGCCAGGACGTTGTCACGGATGGACATCGCGGGGAACGGGTTCGGCTTCTGGAACACCATGCCGATACGCAGCCGGACCTGCTGCGGCCGTGTCCCGTCGGCGTAGATGTCCTTGCCGTCCAACAGGACCTCGCCGGTCAGCGACGCCGACGGCACCAGTTCGTGCATGCGGTTGAGGATGCGGAGGAAGGTCGACTTGCCGCAGCCGGACGGACCGATGAGCGCGGTCACCTCCTTGGCGGGCATCCGCAGCGAAACCCCTTCGAGTACCAGGCGGTCACCGAACCAGGCGCCGATCTCCCGGGATTCGAGTTCCGCCGCGCCGGGCGGCGGGCCACCGGTCAGCTCGACCAGCGGGCGCGCCGGACTGTCCACGTAGGACACTTCAGTGTCGGTCACCGGTTCTCCTGTGTCTTCACGGTGGTCTTCTTGGCCTTCCGCTTCGACCGGTCGCGGCCCACCACCCTGGCGATCGCGAACAGGCCGAAGATGAGCAGGATCAGCACGAGCGCGCCGACATAGCCGCGCTGCTGGACGTTCTCCAGCGGCTGTTTGATGAAGCGGTAGATGAACAGCGGGATGCTCTCCTGCGGATCGGAGAACGGGTTGGCGTTCATCCCGAGCGCGCCGAACGAGGTGAACAGCAGCGGCGCGGTTTCGCCCGCCACCCGGGCGATCCCGAGGATCACGGCGGTCGTCACCCCGGTGCGCGCTGTCGGCAGCACCACGGACCACACCGTCCGGGCCCGGCTCGCTCCCAGCGCCAGCGACGCCTCGCGCAGGCCGTCCGGGACGAGACGGAGCACCACGTCCACGGTCCGCGTCACGGTCGGCAGCATGACCATCGTCAACGCCAAGGTGGCCATCAACCCGTTGTAGCTGAACAAGCCCACGCCGGCCTGGATACCGGGGATGATCAGGGCGGCGTACACGAACAGACCGGCCACAATGGACGGAAGCCCGCTCATCGCGTCGACCATGATCCGCACCGGACGCCGGAACCTCGACCGGGTCTCGTTCAGGAACACCGCGGTGAGCACGCCCAGCGGGACCACGAGGACCAGGGTCAGCGCGGTCTGTTCGAGGGTACCGATCACCGCGTGCAGACCGCCGGTCTCGGTCACCGGATCGGTCGGCGCGACCGTGGACATGTCGTGGGTGAAGAAGTCCAGGCGCAGGTACGGCGCGCCTTCGACGACGATGTAGAGCAGCAGCGACAGCAACGGGGCGAGCAGGACGAGCGCCCCGGTCACGACCACGGTGGAAACGAGCCGGTCCGACGCCGCGAGCTTGCCCAGCCTGTCGCGGGTGACCAGGTAGAGCATCGTCAGATAGAGGAGGTACGCGACGATCAGGTCGGCCAGCCAGCCGGGGGAGTCCAGCAGCAGATGCATGACGAACCAGGTGAGCAGCGTGGCCGACACCGCGCAGCCGAACGCCGCGAACCGGTCCTGTCTGGTGGTCTCCGACGGCCGCCGTTTGACGAGCTTGCGCGGGGCGGGCGCGACCGGCGGAGTCAGTGTTGTGGTCACGCGTCCACCCCCGCGCCCGAACGGCTCTTGGAGATGATCACCGACGCGGTGAAGTTCGTCGCCAGCGTGAAGACGAACAGCACCAGGCCCGCGGCCATCAGCCCGGACAGCGCGAGCCCGGACGCGCCGGCGTTGTTGGCGATGAACCCGGAGATCGTCGCGCCGCCGAACTGGAGCACGTGCTTCGTGATCTCCGGAACCTGCGGCAGCAGCAGGGAAACGGCGATCGTCTCACCGAGCGCGCGGCCGAGCCCGAGCATCGAACCGCCGATGATCCCGCCCCGCCCGAACGGCAGCATGACGGTCTTGACCATCCCCCAGCGCGTGCTGCCCAGCGCGAGTGCCGCCTCCTTCTCGCCGGGAGGGGTCTGCGCGAACACCTCGCGGATCACCGACGTCGTGATCGGGAGGACCATCAGCGAGACCACCAGGCCCGCGATGAACATCGACTGGATGTACAGCGCGTTCTCCTTCGACGAGAACGGCGGGAACCAGCCCAGGTTTTCGGTCAGCCACAACGAGATCGGCACGATCTGGGGGCCGAGGAAGGCGAACCCCCACAGGCCGTAGAGCAGGCTCGGGATCGCGGCGAGCAGGTCGACCAGCCCGGTCAGGAAGCCACGGATCCTCCCGCTGGAGTACTCGGTGATGAACAGCGCGGCCAGGATGCTCAGCGGGACCGCGATCAGGACCGCGATCAGCGCGACCACGATCGTCCCGTAGAGCAGGCCGAGCACACCGAGCACACCCGAGGCCGGATCGAACCGGATGGTGGTGAAGAAGCCGAAACCGCTCGTGTCGAACGCCGGCCCGGACCGGTAGACGAGGAAGAAGCCGATGACCACGAGGATCGCCAGCATGGTCAGCCCGGCCCCGGTGGTGACCCGGCGGAACGCGCGGTCGGCCCGCGACAGGACTTCGGTGATCGCCCGCCGCACCGGGGCCCCGGGTGGGGACGGGTCGGGCCGGGGTGGCGCGATGGTCACGAGCGGCCTTTCTTCGTGTTGGCAAGTAAAGGAGTTCAGGGCACACCACGTCGCCCCTCGATGCGGCCAGTATGTGGTGCCCGTGGCCGGTGAAGGTGTCCACACGGAGAACGCCCGACGGGGCGTTTGTGAATCAGTGCGGGCGGACGGCCCCGGCCCGTTGACCCCGAACGGGTGACTCGGGGACGTTGGTCGCGTGAAATCTGGGGAGTCGTCCATGGTCCTGGTCCGGGCGAGACGAGTCGGGATCGTGCTGATCTGCGGGATACTGGCTGTCGCCGGCGTGTCCGTTCCCGCCGCGCAGGCACAGGCCGCCGCCGATCCGGCGTACCGGCTCAAGACCGAACCCGCCGACCTTTCGGCGGTCCAGAACGGCGACCCGCTGCGGATCACGCTTTCGGGATTGCCCAAGGGCGCGCGGGCGAAGCTCGTCATCTGCCCGAAAGACGTGCCGGACAATTTGATGAAGAAGGTCTATGTTCCGCCGTGGAACAAGGACAGCACGTTGCTCACCAGGGTGCAGTCCTACTGCCAGGACGAGTTCGGCGACGAATTCGCGGGCAAGAACGCGGGCATGCAGTCGATGGAGCGGGTGCGGAGCAGCACGACCGGCGACATCGTCTTCGACACCACGATCCCGCGCGGTACTTTGCGGCCACACGCCGTCGCCTGGGATCCGCTCTACACCACTTATGAGAAAGCGGTGAATCCCGGGGACAAATTCCCCAAGGTCCCGTGGGCCGACAATCCCGTGGTCGTCGATCCGGCGACCGGCGCGAAGACCAGGCGGCAATTCTCCTTCACTTGCGACGAGAACAATCCGTGCAGCGTCACGATCCAGATCACCGCGCAGGACGCGACGGGGAAGACGGTGACCTGGGTCGACGACTCGATCAAGTTCACCCCGTATCTGCCGGGGATCGGGGTCAAGGGCTGCAAGGGGATCGGCAGGAACACGCTCGACGCCAGCATGCCGGAACGGCTCGGGCGGACCGCGGTCGCCTGGAACCAGGCGCTGTGCGCTCCCACCAAGGCGGACCAGCCCACCAACATCGTGAGCGAGACCGAAGAGACCGGGCTGACCGCGTTCGACAAGGGCGCCTCGGATCTCATGATCACCGGCAGCGGGAGCGCGCTGGCCGCGCAGACCGTCCGGTCGAGGGAATACGTCCCCGTCGGGATCAACGCGGCGGTGATCGCCGCGGTCGGCTGGTCCCCGACCGACGTCAACGACGAGGGAAACCCTCTGGGCGCGAAGCTCGCCGGCACGATGGCGTTCACCAACGCCGAGCTCGCGAACATGCTCACCAAGGGCGGGCAGAACCCCGACGCGGGCGGCCGGGGCGGCATCTTCAAGAACGGATCCCCGCTGGTCGGCCGCAATGCCGGGCTCTCGGCCATCAAGGACGGTCAGCCCGCCGGGGTGGTCGCGGCGAACCGGCGTTCCGGCTACAACGGAAGCGCGGACTTCTTCGGGGTGACCGGGGAATCGGGACCGGGGACGGTCCCGCTCACCTTGAGCAGGCTGCTCGCCGGGACCGCGCCGGAGGAATGGGTCTTCCCGGCGCTCGGCAAGGACTATTTCGGTGAGCTGAACGGGAAGTCTCCCGGGATGATCTCCGATCTGAGCGTGCTCGACCCGGGTCGGTCGCGGGTGAACAACGTCGACGCGAAGACCGGCCAGCTGTCGGTGCGCAAGACCGTGGACAACGCCGTCGCCGGACGTGGCGCGGACTGCGACGGCGGCTGTGTGAACTGGGTGATCACCGATCTCGCGACGGCGACGATCAACCGCTGGACGCCGGTGGCGCTCCCGGACGGCAAGGGGAACTTCGTCGCGCCGACCGAACAGAGCCTTCAGACGGCGGTCGACGCGATGAAGATCGGCGCCGACGGAACGGCCGAGACCGGCGCCGTCGCCAAGGACGGCGCGTACCCGCTCACCTTCGTCGAGTACATGGCCGTCCCCGTCAACCCGCTGATCGACGCGAACTGCAAGCCGATGAAGGAGAAGCAGGATCAGCTGAAGTCGTTCGCCGGTCTCGCGGCGGGCTATGGGCAAGCGCTGCTTCCGCCCGGGATGGTCCGGTTGAACCCCGGCCTGGCCGCCACCGCCGCCGAGCGGATCGCCAAGATCGGCACCGGCACGGTCGAAAAGGCCTGCCAGGAGAAGGAAGAGGCGAAGAACCCGCCTCCGCCGGGAGCGAACGGTGTCACGCCCGCTTCCACTCCGTCCCTGGGCGGGCCTTCCGGTGGGCAGGGTTCTCCGGCAGGGACGCCGGTGACGGCCGCCGTCGGACCGGTTCCCGCGGTCGCCCCGACCCCGGAAAGCGTGGCGGCGGCCAAGAACCTCGCCGAGTCCATCGACATCCCGAAATTCGCCGGTGCCGGTGCGCTCGGCGCCCTGATTCCCTTGGTGGCGCTGGTGATCCTGGCGACCCTTCCGTCCGCGACGGCGTACGTCTCGGCCGGGCGGCCGGTGCCGGCGTGGCTGACCAGGGCGATCGCGGCGCTTGTGGGTCTTCTCCGCCGTAAGCCGTCGGGTGGCGTGGCGTGAGCGTCGAGGCCGAAGAGAAGCAGTTCCTGCGGTTCGGTCCCGGGTGGATCGGCGCGGTCGTGTTCGCCTGGCTGGTCACCACGCTGGTGGCGCTGGCGCTGGTCGTCTACGCGCTGGGCCCGATGCTGCAGTCGGGTGATCAGCGGAAGGCGCTGACCGAGATCCGGGGCGAGATCGGCGTGGCGCTGGGCGCGAGCCAGAGCCTGTTCGGGGCCGCGCCGCCGGTCAAACCGGCCGAGTTCGGCAAGCCGGTGGCCGTCCTGGAGATCCCCGCGCTCAAGGTGCAGCAGGTCGTCATCGAAGGCGCGTCGAGCGGCGAGACCGCGTCCGGGCCGGGGCACGTACCGGGAACGGCCGGGCTCGGCCAGCCGGGCAACGCCGTGATCGCCGGTCGTAACGCCGGCTACGGCGGCCCGTTCGGCGCGCTCGGCGCCCTGCGCCCGGGTGACGAGATCGTCGTCGCGACGACACAGGGCAAGTCCGTCTACCGGGTGACGGAGACGGCGACCAGGCCGCTGGACGAGGGCGCCGACTACGGCAAGACCCAGAACGACCGGCTGACCTTGGTGACGTCGGCGTCGTGGTGGCCGCTGGCCTCGGACGAGGCGACGGTGGTGACCGCGGCCCTGGAGGGGAGGCCCTTCCGGCCCGCTCCGCAGAACGGCCGGGCGGACGCGCAGGACGGCCGGACCGGGGACACGGCCGCGTGGGCCGGATTGGTGCTGGCCTTCGGTGGTTTCGTGGCGGCGGCGGCCGGGGCGACATTCCTTTATCGCCGGTGGCGTCCGGTTTCGACCTACGTCATCACCGGACCGGTGCTGCTCACGATGGGTGCGCTCGCGGCCTTGGCGCTTTGGCGATTGTTCCCGGCCTGGGCCTGAATCCGAAAGGGATTTCGGTCTTTTCGGACTTGACCTGTTCTCACGTTGTGGATCTTCGCCCGTTCCAGACTTTGGTGGGTGGACTCGTCACCGATCGCTCTTTAGATTCTCCCCATTACACCCGGTCAGGGGTAATTCATTCGGGCAACCGAAGGGATTCTTGTGACGGGGCGTCACGCCGTCAGCGCGCTTTAGCCGGAGCGCGCTGAGTTGCCGCAAAACAGGGAGAGTTCGATGAGCAGATTCAGCCGAGTGGTCACATGCTCGGTTCCGGTCGCGGTCGGCGCTTTGCTGCTGTCGACCGCGGTTTCGGGTGCCCAGCCGTCGGAGGAGGTGCGCACGCAGACCGGGATTTCCGCCCTGCAGAGCATCAAGAACAGCCTCACCCCGGCCGAGCGCAAGCAGTCGAGTCAGCTCGTCGTCGAAAAGCGCCTGCGCGCCGACAAGGGCCTGGCCGGCAAGCTGCCCGAGTACCGGACCGGGCTGGGCGTCAGCGACGCCGGCACCGTCGCGGTGGACATCAAGGGCGCCGGACAGTCGCTGGTGGACGCCGTCAAGGCGGCGGGCGGCAGCGTTCGTTACGCCTCGCCCACCGGCGCGATCCGCGCCGACCTGCCGCTGGCCGCCGTCGACTCGATCGCCGGCCGCGGTGACGTCGCCGAGGTCAGGGCCGCCTCCCAGGCGATGACCTGGAACGAGTCCGCGCCGCAGGACCGTCGCCAGGCCGCCGCCAAGAAGGCCGCCGCCGCGCTGCAGGTCGCCGAGGGCGACAAGGCGCACGGCAACGACACCGCCCGCACCAAGTACGGCGTCAACGGCACCGGACAGAAGGTCTGCGTGCTCTCGGACGGCGTCAAGTCGCTCCAGGCGTCCCAGACCGCCGGCGAGCTCCCCGCCGTCGACGTCCTCCCCGGTCAGGCGGGCAGCGGTGACGAGGGCACCGCGATGCTGGAGATCATCCACGACATGGCGCCCGGCGCCACGCTCGGTTTCGCGACCGCCTTCACCAGCGAGCAGAGCTTCGCCGACAACATCCGCGCGCTCCGGACCACCGGAAAGTGCACGATCATCGTCGACGACGTGTCCTACTTCGACGAGTCGCCGTTCCAGGACGGCCCGGTCGCGCAGGCCGTCAACGACGTGACCGCGGCGGGCGTGCTCTACTTCTCCTCCGCGGGGAACTCGGGCAACCTGACCGACGGCACCAGCGGCTACTACGAGGGCGACTTCCGCGGCTCCACCAGCAAGATCTCCGGTGTCACCGGGACGCCGCACGACTTCGACCCGAGCGGCACCACCCAGCTGTACAACGCGCTTTCGCCGAACTCGGTCGGCCGCTACGTCACCCTGTTCTGGTCCGACCCGTGGGGCAAGGCCACCAGCGACTACGACCTGTTCGTCCTGAACTCGTCCGGTTCGGTCGTCGCCTCCAGTGAGAACGCGCAGAACGGCAGCCAGAACCCGTACGAGATCGCCCAGGTCCCGGCCAGTGGCACGGGCTTCAAGGTGGCCGTGGTCAAGTACAGCGGCTCCGACCGGTTCATCGCGCTCAACGTGATCCGCGGCCGCTTCGTCACCTCCGGTTCGCTGAAAGCCTTCAGCACCAACGGTGTCACCTCCGGCCACTCGGCCGCGGCCAACGCCTTCAGCGTCGCGGCCGCCCCGGCCGCCGGTGCTTTCGGCCGCGCGCTCGAGACCGGTGACCCGGCCAACCCGGCCGGTCCGTTCCCGGGTCTGTTCTCCGCCACCAGCAAGTGGGAGCGGTTCACTTCGGACGGTCGCCGCAAGCAGTTCTACAACGCCGACGGCTCGGTGATCACCCCCGGCAACGTGTCCTCGACCGGCGGCGCGATCCGGAACAAGCCGGACATCACCGCGGCCGACGGTGTCGCGACCTCGGTGACCGGCTTCCAGCCGTTCTTCGGGACCTCGGCCGCCGCGCCGAGCGCCGCCGCCATCGCCGCGCTGCTGAAGCAGGGCAAACCGGCCGCCACCCCGGCGGAGATCCGGAACGCGCTGACCTCGACCGCGATCGACCTCGGCGCCCCGGGCTTCGACCCGGTCACCGGGGCAGGCGTGATCATGACCGACCCGGCGCTCGCCGCGCTGGGCGTCGCCCCCAAGTAAACGGTCTCCACCAAGGAAACGGCCCGGTGCGCGCGCACCGGGCCGTTTGCGTTTGCGGAGATCAGGACTTGACGCAGGACAGGCCGTTCGGGCCCGACACGGTCAGGAAGCCGTACCGCTGGATCGTGGTGGCGAGCTGGCCACCGCACAGCGGGCTGGCGGTCGAGGCCGAGTCACCGGCGTCGAAGCCGATGGCGCGCTTGGCCTGGTCGTAGCTGGGGGTGCGGGAGTCGACGATGTTGTAGACGCTGCGCGAGCCCAGGAAGGCCGTGGTGAACGCCGGGGTGTAGCTGCCGGCCGAACCGGCGACGGGGGAGCCGTTGAAGCCGGCACCGGTCAGCGGGTTGACGGTGAAGCCCGCGCGCTTGTCGGCGGTCACCGCGTTGCCCTGCGCGATCCACTGCGCGATGGAGAACGGCGCGATGGCCTTGGCGCGGTCGGCGACCGGGATGGAGTTGCCGTCGTGCTCCTGGAACCGCTTGATGGTGACCGGCTTGGTGGTCGGGTCGAAGCCGAGGACGGTGCCGGTGAAGAAGCTCAGCGTGCCGGAACCGGTCTGCGGCAGGTACACCGAGATGGGGGAGTTGGCGCCGCCGACCTGGTTCCAGTTGGTGATGGAACCGTCGTAGATGCCGCGCAGCTGCGCCAGCGTCAGGGTCAGGCCCGCGCCCGAACCGGTGGCCGAGGACGACCAGGTGACACCGTCGGTGGCGAACGCGAAGTACTCGAAGCTGGCCGGGTCGGATGAGCCGCGGGCCGACGACGACCGCGCGATGTCGATCTTGCCGTCGCCCGCCTCGGCCGAAGCCTTCAGCGCGGCCTTGCCCTGCGACGAGCCGTTCGGGACCGGGGGGTTCGAGCCGTAGACGACCTCGTCGGCGAACGGGTCGGCCGGGACGGTGAACGTCTGGCCCGCGGCCAGCACCGGCGGGACGTTGACGTAGTTGTCGGGGTCGGTGTTCCAAGCGGCCTTCGCCGCCGCGCTGTTGGCGTTGGCCAGGATCGCGCCGGTGATGTCGACGGTGGTGTCCGAGCCCGCCGCGGCGATGACCTCTTCGAGGCCGTTGGCCGGGGCGACCGCCGAAGCGGTGCCGGTCAGGGTGAGGCAGGCACACGCGGCGATCGCGGTGGCGCCGAGAAACCGAGTGGTACGAGCACGCATCTTGTTTGCACTCTTTCTCTAGTCCCCAAGTCGTCACGGGATTCCGTGACTTGGCACAATCCTCGCTCCGCAACACTGTCCGGCGACGGTGCTGCGCGTTCCCGCCCGACGTCATGGTGGTTAATCTCCGGGGAACGAACTTTCCGTGATCGATCGTCACGGAGAACGATTCGGTGAATGTCCGCCGGAATCGCGACGGTATTTCCGGCGCCAATCGGCTATGGTCTCGATTCCTTCGCCGATGGCCGCCTCGGTGGTGGCCGATCGGAATCGGTCGAGTCCGCGCTGCGCCTCGATACGCCGTCCGTAGGCGTGCGTGGCGATCGCGACGACGCGGTCGTCCGTATGCAGGCGCCAGCGCCAGCGGCCCCCGCTGAGGTGGCTGAAATCGCTGGTCAGCTCGGAAATGTTCGTGCTGAGCCAGGCGATCGCGACAAGGCATTCCTCGGCACGCGGATAGTCGGCGGGAGCGGAACCCAGCGACACGTTGTTGCCGCCGAGCAGTCGCCATCGGATGGTCTGGTCACCGGTCTGGACCAGCTGGAAGCGTGGATTCTTCTTCACCGTTCAGCGCTCCGGCGAGTGCGTGAACGGTGTGAATTCCCCCTGGGCACATCCGGTGAATCGCCTCGATGTGGTGAAGGGGTTACCGGTTTTCCTTAAGGCGCGACGGCCGCCGGGTGAACGTTTTGCCCCGGCGCGGGCGCGCTAGCCTGAACGGACGCGGGTAATCGGAAAACAATCACCGAGCCGGATCGGTCCGGCACGGTCTGCGAGGAGGATCGATGGGCAACGGCAGGACCGCGGTCGTCACCGGGGCGGGTTCCGGGCTCGGCCGGGAGATCTCCCGCGCGTTACTCGGCGCCGGTTACCGGGTCGCGCTCGCCGGTCGCCGCGCGGACGCGCTGGCCGAGACCGCCGCCGGGGACACGAAAGCGCTTCCCGTGCCCACCGACGTCGCCGACCCCGATTCCGTCGCCGCGTTGTTCGAAACGGTGCGCGCGGAGTGGGGACGGCTGGACCTCCTGGTGAACAACGCGGGCGTGTCGGTGGGCGGGACCGTCGACGAACTGTCCTTCGCGGACTGGAAACGCGCTGTGGACACCAACCTGACCGGGATGTTCCTGTGCGCGCAGCAGGCCGTGCGGCTGATGAAGGCACAGGACCCGCGCGGCGGCCGGATCGTCAACAACGGCTCGATCTCCGCGCACGCCCCGCGGCCCGCGTCCGTCGCCTACACCGCGACGAAACACGCTGTCACCGGGCTGACGAAGTCGATCTCCCTCGACGGCCGGGCCTGGAACGTCGCTTGTGGACAGATCGACATCGGCAACGCCGCCACCGAGATGACCTTGAAGATGGCGGACGGCATCCCGCAGGCCGACGGCAGCGTCAAGGCCGAGCCCACCTTCGACGCCCGGCACGTCGCGGACGCCGTGCTGTACATGGCCGGGCTGCCGCTGGACGCGAACGTGCAGTTCCTGACCGTCACGGCGACCGCGATGCCGTACATCGGGCGGGGTTAGATACGGGGCGGCGACCTCGGCACTCGTGTGCCCGGCCGGTCAGCCCGCGCAGGGGTTGCGAAAGCCACTTTCGCAACCTGCTGCTGGCCTGCTGGTGCGGACGGTGCGATCGCCAAGTCCGTGAAGGCCTCCTTCACTACCTTCAAGGTAGGCAAGGAGGCCTTCGCGACGTCCGTGACTCACGATCCCACGCGGCTCACGGGATCACCTTCGCCTTCCGGAACTCGTCGAACAGCCGGAAGAGCATCGACGAAGTCTCGGCGTACTCGTGGAAACCGGCTCGCCGGGCCTTCGATCCGTCCGCGAACATGTCGTAGTCCCAGCCGAACACGAAATCGGCGAAGCCCCACGACGACGAGACCGCGCTGTACGGCACTTCCAGCCCGTACTTGGCCGAGAGGGAATCCCACAGCTCTTCCTTGTCCGCCATCACGACGTCCAGCGACATCGGCAGCGGCGGCGCCACCTCCAGGTCGAAGTAGCGCGCGATCTTCGGCCAGAGCTCGCTCCACCGGAACAGGTCGCCGTTCGCGATGTTGAACGCCTCGTTCTCCGAGCCGGTGGCCCAGACGGTGGCCTTCGCCAGCAGGCCCGCGTCGGTCATCTCCAGCAGGCTGTCGTACGCGCCGGGTTTGCCGGGGAAACGCAGCGGCAGGCCGAGCTCCTTCGAGATCGACGCGTAGACCGCGATGGCCAGCGCGAGGTTCATCGGGTTGCCCAGCGCCGTCCCGCCGACCACCGACGGCCGGATCGCGGACCACGTCCAGGCCTTCCCGGCCTGACGGCGTTCCAGGAATTGCTGCTGGTCCACATTGAACTCGGGCGGCATGTGCCCGGCGTCGTCTTCGCGCGCCGGGGTCTTGAACGGGCCGAGGTGGGCGCCGTAGACCTTGTAGCCCTGCATGAGGCTGACGTGGCGCAGACCGGGCGCGGCCGGTTCGATCGCGTCCACCAGGTTGGTCAGCATCGCCAGGTTCGGCGGGACCAGTTCGGCCCAGATCGGCTTGTCGACATAAGCCGCGTAGAACACGTGCGTGACGTCGTCCAGGCCGCCGAGCTTCGCGCGGGTGTCGTCCGCGTCGAGCAGGTCGACGGCGATCTGACCCGGTCCACCGCGCCGCGACAGGCCGATGACCCGCCAGCCGGGCTGGGTCTCCAGGTATTCGATCAGGTTCTTGCCGATGACCCCGTTGGCCCCGACGACCAGGGCGACCTTGCGTTCTTCGTTCATGTCACCGAGCCTGGACCCGGCGCGCGGATAAGTCCAAGGCATAGATATCACCGCTCCGATAAACTCTCTTCATGACCAGTCTGCGGCAGCTCGAATACCTGGTGACCGTCATCGACACCGGCTCCTTCACCCGGGCGGCGGAGCTGCTGCACGTGACGCAGCCCGCGCTGTCGCACCAGGTGCGCGCGCTGGAGAAAGGCGTCGGCGGCCCGCTGCTCGAACGCCTCCCGCGCAGTGTCCGGCTCACGCCGATGGGGCGCGCCATGCTCCCGCACGCCCGCGCCACCCTCGCCGACGCCGAACGCGCGCGGTGCGCGGCCCGGCAGGCGTCCGGGCTGGAGGCCGGGGAGCTCCAGATCGCCACGGTCTACTCGGTCGGCATCGGTGTCCTGCCCACGGCGTTGCGGGTGTGGCGCAGGGAGCGGCCGGACGTCGATGTCCGGTTGGTGGAGTTCCGGCACGCGGACGAACTGCGGGACGCCATGGCGGCGGGGGAGGCCGACGTCGCGGTCGGGCCGGTCCCACCGGGCTGGGAGGGGCCGGTCCGCGAGCTCGGCACCGAGGAGTTCGTGGTCGTCCTGCCGATCGACGGGCCACGCGAGGACGACGGCACCGGCGTCGTCGACCTCGCGAGTCTCTCCGACTGCGCCTGGGTGCATTACGCGCCGGGCAACGGCCTCGCCGATCTCGTCGATCAGGCCTGCGCGGCGGCGGGATTCCAGCCGAGGGCCGCCGTCCGGACCGAACAGACCGCCGCCGCCCCGGTGCTGGCGGCGGCGGGGCTCGGCCCCGCGCTGGTCCCGGCCAACGTGCTGCCCCAGGGCTTCCACGGCCGGGTCCTGCGGCCCGAACCGGCGATCCGGCGCACCCTCGCCGCCTACTGCCGGAGCACGCCCGACCCGCTGACGTCGGCCTTCATCGACGTCGTCGCGGGGGAGTGCACACTCGGGCTACCGGACGGTCACCGCTGAGAGGTCGACGCCCCCGAACGTCGTCGCCTTCACCTCGCCCACCCGCTCGGCCCAGACGGCGTGCCCGTGCCCGGACCACAGCGGCGCGACCGGGAGATCGCGCAGCAGCTGGTTCTCCACCAGGCGGTAGACCTCGCCGCTGTCGGCGGCTTCGGTCTCCTCGGCCGACTTCAGCAGGTCGGCGAACCCGTCGCTCTGATACCCGGTCAGCTCGACGATCTTCGTCAGCACCTCCTGCGGGCTCGGCGTCACGAGATCCAGGTCGATCGCGAACGGGCCCTGGCCGGGTTCCGGGGCGAGCGGGACGCCGGCCGCCTTGGTGGTCTGCTCCGCCAGCGGGCGCAGCCAGCGGCTCTGTGACTGTCCGAAGTGGACCGGTGCGGCCGGGAATTCCGCCTGGGTCAGCAGGGACTTCCCCGCCCCGGCGTCGAACGTGCAGGGGCGGCAGGTGCTGCTGCGCTCGCCGGGCGCGACGGCGGGCGGCAGCAGTGACTTCGCCGGGTCCACCTGCCTGTCCAGGACGCCGGCTTCCAGCGCGGCGCGATCGACGCCGAGCGCGAAACCGTGCCGGACGGTCGCGTCGGAGAAATGCGGCGCGGTGAGGGGAAACCCGAGGTAGGAGACGTTCGGCAGCGCCCACATCACGTGCCGTTGCGCGAAATCGGCGTGCATCGCGTCGTGCCGCTCGCCGGGGACGACGGTGGAGAGGTCGAGCTTCCCGGACTTGACGCCGTCGTAGAGCGCTGTCGCGTCGCCGATCTTCAGTTCGATCACGCGGGCCTTGCCCGGCGCGTCGGCGACCCGGACCAGCTTGGCGCCCGTGGGCTGGAAGCCGCCTTCCAGGCGGAACGGTCCGTTGCCGACAGGCAGGGAGAAGAAGCGTGCCCAGTCGCGCGAGGCCAGGGCCGAAGCGGGCAGCGGGACCAGGGCGGGGGAAGAGAGCAGTGCGGGGATCTGCCCGGAGGGCCGGTCGAGGACGAGCCGGATCGTCAGCGGATCCGGTGCGGTGATCTCCTTGGCCCGCACCAGACCTTTCAGCACGCGCGAGCCCTGCCAGCCCTCTTGTTCCACCGCCTTCCAGGTGTCCACATAGGACTGCGCGGTGACCGGCGTGCCGTCGTGGAACTTCCCGCCGTCCTTCAGTTTGACCGTCCACGTCGTCCGGTCGGCGCTGCTGATCGACTCGGCCGCGCGCGGTGTCGTCTTCCCGGTCGCGGGATCGTAGTCCGCCAGCGGTGTCCACAGCGCGCTCGTGACGAGCCTGCCGGCGTCGTCGTGGACGTCCGCGGGGTTGGTCGAGGCCGGGGCGGGCATGCCCACGCGAAGAACGTCCGGTGCGGGCGATTCGCCGGATTCCGAGCAGCCCGCCGCGATCAGGGCGGCGGCGAGGAGCGGGGCCAGAAGACGCAAGCGCATGGTCATGTCATAGCAGTCCCACACCGACCATCGGCGGTTGTGCGGGCAAAGTGGTGATCATAGGGTGGGGTGACCAGCCTGGGAGGTTTCTGTGCGAGGAAACTGGTTGCTCCGATCTAGCCTGGCGATCGCGACGGTCACCGCGACCCTGATCGCCACCGGCCTGCCCGCCGCCGCGTGCGGCGAGGAGGACAAGCCGGCGAGTGAGAAGGTCCGGGTCTCGGGCGCACCCGGCGCGGTGAAGAACGTCAAGGCCGTCGGCAACGTGCCCGACGCGCAGGGCGCCATCGCCATGGGCTTCCTCCAGTACGGCCACCGCGACGTCATGGCGGTTTCCGGCGAGTTCGGCCTGAAGGTCTACGACCTCACCAAGAACCCCGCCGCGCCGAAGCTGATCGGCGAGGTCAGCCTGCCGGGCCTGTGGGAGACCGAGGACACCGAGGTCGACGTCAAGCGCAAGCTCGTCTTCCTCGCGCGCGACCCGCGGGCCTACGGCGGCACCACGCAGACCGGCGAGTCCGGCATCTACATCATCGACCTGAAGAACCCGGAAAAGCCGGCCATCCTGAGCTACACCAAGGTGCCCGCCGGTCACACGACCAGCTGTGTCGACGACTGCCGGTACCTCTGGACCGGCGGCCCGGCCAAGGCCGCGAACCAGCCCGCCGACTGGGGCGGCCGCCCGATCTGGGTGACCGACATCCGCGATCCGCGCAACCCCAAGACGGCCCCGGACCCGATCGAACTCGCGCGCAACGACGGCAAGACCGACTACGTGCACGACGTCCAGGTCGACGACGAGGGCGTGGCGTGGGTGTCCGGGCGTGGTGGTGTCCGCGGCTACTGGACCAGCGGGTATCACCGCGATCCCGTGCAGGGCAAGGTCCGCCGCGCGACCGCGTTCAGCCCGGTGCCCTACGCGGGCGGCGGGATCGAGGAGACGGCGGCGCCGTCGAAGTTCATGCACAACAGCTTCCACCCGTCGGGACACCGTTCGGCCGACGGCGCGGACTCGAACCGCTGGCGCGGCCGCGACCTCATCTACGCCACCGAAGAGAGCTTCCTCGACGGTTGCGCCGGTGACGGCGTGCTGACGATCTCGTCGTTGCAGAACTCGTACAACGGCGAAGGCTGGCGTTCGACGCCGGAGAAGCCGTTCCGCCTCAAGTCCGTCGGCACCTGGAGCGTCGCCGGGCAGGAAGGCAGCGACCCGACGACAGGCGACTGCTCCGCGCACTACTTCGACGTTCGCGGCAAGGTCCTCGTGCAGTCGTTCTACACGCAGGGCACGCGGTTCCTCGACGTCAGCGACCCGACCGACCCGAAGCAGATCGCCTACTTCCGCCCGGCGGACGCCGCCGCGTGGGCGCCGTACTGGCACAAGGGTTACGTCTATGTCGCCGACAACACTCGCGGAATCGACATCCTGAAGCTCACCGCCTGAGTCAAGATGTCCCCATGCGCACCATGGGGAAGACGCCGGTGATCACGGCCGCGGTCATGCTGATCGCGGCCTGTGACCCGGCACCGCCGGAAGAAGCGGCCGTCCACACCGATCCGGCGCCGGTCGCCGAGACGTTCCCAGAAGTCGGCGAGATCGTCGAAGCGTCCTGGGTCGAGGAGAAGATGGGCGCCTCCGAAGGCCGCGTCGCGGCGCCCGGGCCGACCGACTACCGGTTGTCCGCCTTGGTGAAGCTGCGTATCGACGCCGTTTCGAGGGTGATGAGCGGCTACGAATGTCATGCCGGTACCCCGGCGGCGCCGGAGCGGCTCAAGGCACTTCTGCCGTCCGGTGTCTCGTGGCTTTCCTGCGCACTGCCCGCGAACGGCAAGGCGCGGACCGCGTTCGTATCCGCCGGTTCCGAAAAGGCGTTCCTGACCTCGACAACCATGTAACAAATCCGGGACGGAACTGTCGAGCGACCATCACGGAAGCCGCATGATCCGTTCCTAGCTTGGCGCCATGGCCACCTTGCTGGAACGAGCCCCGGCTCCCGTCGCCGAGACGACGCCGCGGCGAAGCGTCACGGCACTGTTCGCGATCGCCGTCCTCGTCGCCGGATACACCGGATTCCGATTGCCGGGGGAATGGGCGGCGACCCTGCAGGCCGTGTCCCTGACCGACGGTTTCCACCGGCGGTTCCTCGTCGGCACGTTCCTCAAGCCGTTCGGGCACGACTACGCGGTCTTCGCGGTCGCGAGTTTCGCCGTCCTCGGCGCGGTGCTGGCGGTCGTGACGCTCGCCTTCTTCAACAGCCGCACCGAAAGCCGGCGGTGGTTGATCATCGGCTGGCTCCTGCTGCCGACCGGCGGCTACCTGTTCCACGAGGTCGGCTACTTCGACCAGGTGCTGTATCTGCTGCTGTCCGGCGCGCTGTGGGCGCTGCACCGGAACCGGCCGGTGCTCGCGAGCGCGGTGATGGCGCTTTCGGTGACGGTGCACGAGATCGCGCTGCTCACCGTGCTGCCGTTGTTCGGTTTCGCCTTGCTGCGGAAGATGCCGTTCCGGCGCGCGTGCGCACTGCTCGCTCCGGCCGCGTTGCTCGGTGCGGTGATCCTCGCGTTGCCTCCCGCCGGCACTGGCGCCGTCGAGGGGCTCCGCCGAGAGCTGTCCACGGCGGACTTCGGCTACCGGGCCGACGCGCTGAACCTGTTCGGGCGCACCCAGGCCGAGAGCTGGCAGCTGTACTCGATCACCAATGTGCTGCTGTACCTGTCGCCGATCCTGCTCGTGGTGGCCGGCGGCTTCCTCTACCTGCACCGCCCGACGCTCGCGGCGGCGGTGCCCGTCGCGGCGATCACGGCACCGGCGCTGCTCGCGTTCGGTGGCTGGGACGACGCTCGCTGGGGATTCCTGCTGGTGACCAACTTCTTCGTGGTGCTGTGGCTCTGGCTCGGCCGCCGTGAACTGAAGCTCCCGCAGGTGGCCGCGCTGGCCGGGTTGTTCCTGATCCTCACGCACGTCCCGATGCCGTACTTCGACGGCTACGGGCCGCGCTGGCTCACGCTGGTGACTCCCGTGGAAGGCTTCCCCCAAGATCGAAAGGCGCACTGATCGTGCAGGGCCCTAGTGCTTGAGCTCGGCGTTCCAAGCCGTCAGCGTCAGCTTGCCGGTGGTCCCGAGGTCGGTGTCGACCGTGATCCGCTGCTCCGGGTCGCCCTTGGCGGCCGCGACAGTCACGTAGGCGCCCGCCTCCGGCGAGCCCGCGGTGACCGTGTTCGACCACGAGACCACCGACAGCAGCGTCCCGCCGGGCCGCACCGTCTGCGGGCTGACACCGGGGTCGATCGCCATATACGACGTCCCGTGCTCGACCTCGACGGTCATCGGCCGCTTTTCCCTGTCCAGCAAGCGGACTTCGGGATAGCCGGTGAGCGTGCGCGGCGTCGTGCCGCAGTTGGTGAGCGTGAGCACGACCGCGCGATGGCCCAGCGCGGCCTCGACCGGTCCGGACTTCACTGTGACCCCGGTGCCGAGGCAGCCCGCCGGCTCGACTTCGCCCGGCACGGGTGTGTGGACCGTCGGCGGGACCGGCAGTGGTGGGGGCGGGGGCGTACTGCACCCCGCCACCACCAGCGCCGTCGCGGCCACTGTCAAGATCACTTTCCCCAGCACCCGCGGATCGTAGCGAAGTGCGGGTGGGGCGTGAGTGGCGCTTGCGTTCTGGTGGACTCGTATTTAGCTACCCACTGGTGTGACCGGCGAGTGTGGAGGATGTGGGACGTTGAACGTCCCGGATCTTCCACGCTCGGTCTGGTTGGTGTGGGAGTCGGGGCAGTGCACGTCCTGGGTCTGTCACCGGTCGGGCCTGGCATGACCTTGATCAACGGAGGATCGGGGGCGTTGAGTGTCCCGGATCGTCCGTTGATCAAGGTCCGAAGCCGGGGCCACCCCCACGGTGAAGGAATTGGGACGTTCAACGTCCCAATTCCTTCACCGTCGCGCCCTGGCAGCCGCGGAACCACCACTCACGCCCAGTTCAGGCATGGGTAGGTAATCACCGGTCCGCTCTAACCCGAAACGCCACTCACGACCCCTCGCCTCAGGCCAGCAGCTCCTGCAACTCGGTGACGGCCGTCGCGAGCTCCGCCGCGAACAGCTCCATCTCGTGCGCCACGTGCTTCGGCGTGCACAGGTACAGATTCAACGAGTCCGGCAGCAGCACGTACGCGACGCCGATGCACTGCGGGCTGGTCGACCCGAAACCGAAGTACCGGATGTTCACCGACGGCGCCGAGCTGGTGCTCAGGTAGTCGTCGCGCATCTTCAGCCAGCCCGGCGACGAGTACAGCGAAGGCGACTCCTCGACGCCGCGCCGCTTCTGGATCAGCTGCAGCTCCCACAGGTGCTGCTCCGGCGCGTCGCCCGCCTGGCACTCCTTCGCCCGCGTGACGTGCTTCGCGGCCGCCGCGCGGAAGGCCGCCTGACGCGTCTGCCGGTCGGCCGAAGGATCGTTCATCACCCGCACGAACCACAGCACCTCGGGCGTCACCACCCGCATCGCTTCGGTGCGCCCGTTCCGGTACTGCCGCGTCGCGATCGACTCGTACGTCGCCCCGGTGATCCCCTTCGCGCGCTTGTGCGCGAGCTGATACGCCATTTGCGCGAAGCCGTCGGGGGACATCCCCAGCTCCTTCGCCCGCTTCGCGCCGAAGTCGGTGAAGGACACCGTCTTCGTAGCGGTCGCGTCGGCGTACGCGGCGAAGGAGGCCGCGGCGGCACGCGCGTCTTCACGCAACGCGTCGCCCAGGACGAACTCGATGACCTCGGACGCCGGGACGCCGTCGGCGGGCGCCCGCTCCAGCAGGGTTCCGCTGAGCAGCGCGTCGGTGAACCCGAGGATCGTGGTCCCGTCCAGTTCGCAGTGCTCGACGTTGATCCCCGCCGTGCCGTCCTCGAACACGATCAGCGAGACGGCCTTGTCGAACCAGCGGTTCCCGCTGTCGCCGTGCAGCAGCTTGTCGCACGCCTCCTGCGTGTCCGCCGGCGTGAAGTCGTCCAGGCACAGGCAGAACAACGCCGTCTCGATGTCGTCGAGCGCGGAAGCGTTCCCGGCGGCCAGCAGCGCCTCGCGCGTCGCCGCCCATTCCGCCCTCGCCTTGGTGGTGAAGTGCCCGGCGGCGGTCTCCGGATCCTCGACGAAGTTCCCGGACTTCACGATCAGCTGAAGCCCCGCGACCAGCTGTTCGGGGGAGTACGGGCGGCCGTCCGGCGCGATGACGTCCATCCGGAACGGGGTGCCGCGGTGGAAGACCACGACGTGCCGCGCCCTCGACGGCCCCGGCCAGTCTTCGCGGTACGGCGTGCGCGCGGTGTCCTGCGCGGCGCCGGGGATCCGCGTCGCCGAGAACAGGAACTTGTGTTGCACCATCGACTGCGGCTGCCCACGCAGCACGATCGGCGGCACCAGTTCCTCGTCCAGCTTCAGCTTGTAGTCCACCGCCGACGCGGTCAGTTCGGCCGCGCGTTCCAACTGTCCCAGCGGGGATTCGGTGAACAGGAAGAAGAAGTTCGCGTTGAGCGCGATCCGGTCGCGGCGGCCGAGGTAGCGGTACGGCCAGAAGGTGTCCAGCCAGCTGTGGACGCCCTCACGACCGTCGTACGCCTCCAGCGCGCTCTGGAGCTCGTGCGCCGGGCTTCCTTCCGCGAGGAATTCGGCGACGGCGCCTTCGGTCTCCGCGAGTTCACCGGGGGTGAGCAGCGGCGAGCACCACTCGAGGAACCGGCGGCAGGTGTCCTCCAGGCTGGGGACGGGGACCCGCGGCAGGACGTCCTCGTTGCCGAACGTGCGGGTGGACAGTTCCGGACTGCTCACGATCATCCTCGATCTCGAAGGGAAAGGGCGTTCAGCGCGGAGGCTAGCCCGCCCGCCGCGCCGTTCGGCCGGGAGACGAACAGCCGCGCGTACAGCCGGCCGTCGTCCTCCAGCCCACGCGGGTCGACGCCCGCGACGGACAGATTGTCCAGGATCTGCGTCTGCTCCTCGTCCGAAGCGAACTTCCGCTGCCGGAAGACGCCGTCGATCCCGGCGGTCTCGTAGTCCAGTTCGCCGAGGCTGTCGGCGACCGGGCCGTAGGAGAACATCCGGAGGACGAAATGCGCCATCCAAGGCCGGTTTTCCCGCGCTATCCGGACGAGGGTCTTCTCGGTGACGTAGCCGACGCAGCCCGTCGACACGACGATGTCGACGTCGGCCAGCAGCGCGCGCTGCTCCTCAGTCGGGTCCTCGTTCTCCAGATCCGCGTGGATCGCTTCGTCGATGAAGCCCGCGGCGAGCGCGTAGTCCAACGCGGGCGCGGAGGCGTCGAGACCGATGAAGCGGACTTCGTCGCCGACGGCGAGCCTCTCGACCATCCGGCGATCGCGCTCGATCAGTTCGTCCCTGCTCAGCGAACCGGCGGACGCGTAATGGTCGTACAGCCGTTCCATCGAGGTGTCGCATCTGTGCAGCGCGGCGTTGACGCCGTAGGAGCAGCCGAGGTCGAGCACGGTCGGGACCTTGACGTCGGCCTCCGAGCGGTACTCGTCGATCAGTTTCGCGAAGTAGGCCTTGGCCTGCTGTGGGATGCCGTAGTCCAGTCTGCGCAACGTGCCGAAGAAGGCACGGGGATCGGGCTCGGTGTAGATGTCGTCGAAATTGATCTTTCCGGTCGAATCCAAAGGCACGGCCAAGCTCCTGACTTAGTCGAGCAGCTGATCGCCCCGGACCGCCGCGGAAGCGACGTGTTCCGGCAGGACCCGGCCGAACAGCTGTCTCGTCCGTTCCGGACTGCCGATGACCCCGGGGCGCTCGCTGTACGCGAAGATCGCGGAATGGCGGGCGACTGCCCCTTGAACACTACTCACGCGGTGCAGTGCGAAGCGCCCGCGAAACAGCTGAAGATCGCCAGGACGCAGAGTGAGTCGTCGGATCAGGTGATCCCCTTCGCCCGCGAGGACGGCACGGACGTCGTCGAAGTTCTCCGCCGACTCGGTGCGGATGTTCGGACAATATTCGAAGACACCGCCGTCGGCCGCCTCCTGCGTGAGCATGCTGACGGTGTAGGAGTTGGTGTCGAAATGCCACGGATGCGAGCGGCCCGGTTCGATCACGTTGAGCACCAGGCCCGACAGCGGATCGGCGAGTTCGTGCAGCGCGGGGAGTTCGAAGCAGTCGGCGACGAACCGCTGGAACTCAGGGCTCGTGTACAGCTGCTGGATGATCGCGTTCGCCGGGATCCGGTCGCGCGCCACGAAGGCGTTGCCGCGTTCCATGATCCTGCGGCCGGGGTGGTCCTCCGGTAGCGGAGTGTCGATGGCGATGTTGTAGGCGTTGACGCGTTCGACCTTCGCGTACGCCTCCGGAGCGATCCTCGCGCCTTCCTGACGGAGGACGTCGCGCAACTCCGGGCGGATGAAGTCGGTCAGGACGCTGCAGCCCGTTTCCCGCAGTTCGGCGCGGGTCCGGGAAACGATTTCGCGCCACGCCGGGCTTCCCGGTTCGGAGAGCGGATAGCGGGCGGTGTCGGCAACTTGGACTGCGCTCGCGGTCATCGACGTCCTCTCGGCTGCCCGGAAGTGATTCTCGGGTTTAGCACAGAAAACGCCCGCGACCCCCGCGCCTTGTGAGCGGTGCCACACGGAACGTGACGGCCCCCTGGGCTCGCGTCGTACGCGAGTCAGGGGGCCGTCGACGACTTTTCGTCAGCTGGTGACAAGCGGCAGCAGCGGCCGCCGCACCGCGGTCGCGACGCCGTCGGACGCCTGCGCCGCGGCGATCCGCTCGGCGGTCGGCGTGCCGTACTCGGTGGTCCGTTGCCGCAGCGGACGCCCCAGCGGTTCGACCATCGAGCGCATGTCGCTGATCGTCTTGTACGACCCGTTGGCCGCGCCCGCCATCCGGCTGATCGTCTCTTCCATCAGCGTCCCGCCGATGTCGTTGACCCCGCCCTGAAGCACCGCGCGGCTGCCTTCTTCGCCGAGTTTCACCCACGAACTCTGGATGTTGTCGATCATCCCGTGCAGCAGCAGCCGGGCCAGCGCGTGCACCGCGCGGTTCTCGCGCAGCGTCGTACCCGCCCTGGCCAGCCCGGCGAGGTAGATCGGGGAGCTCTGGTGGATGAAGGGCAGCAGCACGAACTCGCTGAACCCGCGCCGCCCGTTGCGCTCCAGGCCTTCCCGCTGCAGTTTCGCCAGCAGCTTCAGATGCCCGACCCAATGCGCCGGGGTGTCGACGTGGCCGTACATCATCGTCGACGTCGTGGTGATGCCGAGCTTGTGCGCGGTGGTGACGACGTTGATCCACTCCGACGTCGGCAGCTTGCCCTTCGTCAGCACCCAGCGGACGTCGTCGTCGAGGATCTCCGCGGCCGTTCCCGGCAGCGAGTCGACACCGGACGCCTTCGCCTGGGCCAGCCAGTCCTCGATCGAGAGGTTCGTCCGCGAAGCGCCGTTGACGACCTCCATCGGGCTGTAGGAGTGCAGGTGAATGTCCGGCTGACGGCGTTTCACCTCGGCCGCGAGGTCGAAGTACGCGGTGCCCGGCAGATCCGGGTGGATGCCGCCCTGCATGCAGATCTCGGTCGCGCCCGCGGCCCACGCCTCGTCGACCCGGTCGCCGACCTGCTCCAGCGAGAGCGTGTACGCGTCGGCGTCGGTACGCCGCTGCGCGAACGCGCAGAAGCGGCAGCCGGTGTAGCAGACGTTGGTGAAGTTGATGTTCCGCGTGACGACGAAGGTGACGTCGTCGCCGTTCACCTCACGCCGCAGGTCGTCGGCGATCTTGGTGAAGGCGTCGAGTTCCGGCCCATCGGCGTGCAGCAGCGCCAGAGCCTCGTCGTCCGACAGCCCGGCGGGGTTCTTTTCCGCGCTGCGCAAGGCATCCCGGATGTCGGTGTCGAACCGTTGCGGCCCGGTCTTGATGTTGCCCTTGATCTCGTCCCAGTCGCCGTAGACCGAGTCGAAGTCGCTACGCCGGTCTTCGGTGCGCCCGACGGTGTCGACCTCGACGTGCAGATCGGTGCGCCCGGCCTCCTTCCAGCCGCCGTCCGGCTCCTGCCACGGGATGCCCACCGGGATGGCCTCTTCGATCGCCAGCCCGGTTTCGGCCTCGGCGAGCGGCGCGAGGTGCGCGTTCATTCGCGGGTCCAGCCACGGCTCGCCGGTCTTGACGTACTCCGGGTAGATCGGCAGCCGCTCGCGCACGGTGAACCCGAGCGCCTCGGTGCGGCGTTTGAGCTCGTCGATCTGCGGCCACGCGCGTTCGGGGTTCACGTGGTCCGGGGTCAGCGGGGAGACGCCGCCCCAGTCGTCGATGCCGGCGTTCAGCATCAGCTCGTACTGCTGGCCGATCAGGTTCGGCGGCGCCTGGATGCGCATCCGCGGTCCGAGCACCAGCCGCGCGACGGCGATGGTCGCGGCGAGTTCTTCGAGGTCGGCGTCCGGGGTCGCGCGCATCTTCGTGTCCGGCTTCGCGCGGAAGTTCTGCACGATGACTTCCTGGATGCCGCCGTAGGTCTTCGCGACCTTGCGGATCGCGAACAGCGAGTCGGCGCGCTCCTCGAAGTTCTCGCCGATGCCGATCAGGATGCCGGTGGTGAACGGCACCGAACTGCGGCCGGCGTCCTCCAGCACCCGCAGGCGGACGTCGGGGTCCTTGTCGGGCGAGCCGTAGTGAGGGCCGCCCTTCTCGGTGTAGAGCCGCTTCGCGGTCGTCTCCAGCATCATGCCCATCGACGCCGAGACCGGCTTGAGCCGCTGGAAGTCCTGCCAGGTCAGCACGCCCGGGTTGAGGTGCGGCAGCACGCCGGTCTCTTCGAGGACCCGGATCGCCATCGCCCGGACGTAGGACAGCGTGTCGTCGTAGCCGTGCGCGTCGAGCCAGTCCTTCGCCGCCTTCCAGCGGTCTTCGGGACGGTCGCCGAGGGTGAACAGCGCTTCCTTGACGCCCATCGCGGCGCCCTTGCGGGCGATGTCGAGGACCTCGTCGGGGGAGAGGAACGGCGATTCGACGCGGCCGGGAACGGTCGCGAAGGTGCAGTAACCGCAGCGGTCCCGGCACAACCGGGTCAGCGGGATGAACACCGAACGGCTGTAGGTGACCACGCCAGGGCGGCCTGCCGCGACGAGCCCGGCGTCCCGGACGCGGGAGGCGTGCTCGGACAGCGTCTTGAGGTCGTCGCCACGAGCCTGGAGCAGGATCGAGGCTTCGACGAGGTCGAGGGTCTTCCCGTCGCGGGCCCTGGCGAGCGCACGGCGCATCGCCGAGGTGGTGGGGGCTGTCGCGTCAGCATCCGATGCCATTCCCGCACGCTATGGCCGGACTCGCTCCAGCTGCCAGTGCGCATCCCGCCACCTCGTCACCCTTGTGGGTGCGGTCACTGTTCGCGCTGGTCAGAGCCCTGTGGTCGTTGCTGATCAGGGGGCCGGGGTGTATTACCTAAAGTGTGGCTTCGGTGATCGGCAAGAAGGTCGGCGGGCGGACCTACTACTACCTCGTCACCTCCGCCCGGGTCGACGGCGAACCCCGGGTCGTCTCCCAGCGCTACCTCGGCACCGCCGAGGAGATCGGGCGCGCGATGGACGGCGACGTCTCCGCGCCCGGCGAAGCACGGCACCGCACCTTCGGCGACGTCGCGGCGGTGTGGGCCACCCTGCGGCGGCTCGACTTCGTGCGCCGGGTCGACGACGCCGTCGGAGCCCAGCGCGCCGCGACCACCCTGGGGGCGCATCTCGCGCTCGCGGTCCTGCACCGGGCGACAGCGCCGGACACGGACTTGGCCACCTGGTGGGAGGACGGCGTCGCGCGGGATTTCCTGAAAGCCGACGTCCCGAATCACTGGCGGGCGCTGCAGCGGCTCACGCCCGAGCGGATCGCGCGGATCGAGACCGCCGTCGCCGACGCGGTGCTCTCCTGGCTGGGGACCGGGAACGCGGCGCTCGCCGTCGACGTCCCGCAGTTCGCCACCTTCGCCACGGCCGATCCCTGTCACTGCGAACTCGCCGGGCTCGGCCTGGTGGTGACCAAGGACGGCGCGATCCCGCTGGCGTCGCACGTGTACTCGCGGGAAGGGGCGCCGCCGTTCGCCGTGCTCGCGGAGGAACTCCGCTCGCGGTATCCCGTCACGCTGGTCTTCACGGCGGGCCAAGCGGCTCAACTGGATCTCGGGCGGCATTTCGTCGGCGCGCTGCCGCTCTCGGAACACCCGGACCTGCTGGCGAAACCGGCGTCGGCGCGCAAGCCCGTCGACCCGGAACGCTTCGCCGGGCTGACGGCTCTCGACACCAGGGCCGTGGTCGGGGGAGTGCGGCGGCGCGTGATCCTGACCCATTCGGACACCCTGCACAACGCGCAGGCCCGCGCTTTCGGTGAGGAACTGGGCACCGCGACCCGCGAGCTCGCCGGCCTCGACGCCGCGCTGGCCTCGGGCACCTATCGAGGCGATCGGGGCCAGGTGAACGCCGAGATCGCCCGGATCACGCGCGGCCGCCGGGTCGAAAGGGTGCTTTCGCCCTCGCTCGCGGGCACCAGGCCGGGGGAGATCCGGCTGACCTGGAAGGTCGACGACGCCGCCGTGTCGCGGCTGCACGACGAGTTCTTCGGCAAACAGGTGCTGGTCACCGACCACGACTGGCCGGTGTCCGAGGTCGTCACGGCGTATCGGGCGCGGACCCACCTCGACTCGACGTTCCGCTGGCTGACCGGTCCCGCCGTCGCCGGTCCGGCTCCGCGCTGGGACTGGACGCCGCACCGGATCGCGGTGCACACGCTGGTCACGGTGCTCGCGTCGACGGTCACGCACCTCATGCGGCGCGAGGCCGACCGCGCCGGGATGAACCTGTCGGTCCGCGAACTGATGGACAGCCTCGCGGGAATAGGGGAGACGGTGCTGCGGTATCCGTCCACCGGCGGCCGTCCCCGGACGCGGCGCCTGCTGACCGAGCGGAACCCGGAACAGCAGGCGCTCTTCGACCTCTTCGGCCTCAGCTCTCCCGATGGATATGAAGCGCCGAGAAGCTCTGGACCACCGGCATCAGCTCGATGACGTTGATGTTCACGTGCTCCGGCTGCGAAGCCGCCCAGAAGACGGACTCGGCCACGTCCGCGGCCGTCAGCGGCGTCGTGCCCTTGTAGACGTTGTCGGCCTTGCTCTGGTCACCCTCGAACCGGACGACCGAGAACTCCGTCCCGCCGACCAGGCCCGGCTCGACGTTGGTCACCCGGACGCCGGTGCCCTGCAGGTCCGCGCGCAGGTTGAGGCTGAACTGGTGCACGAACGCCTTGGTCGCGCCGTAGGCGTTGCCACCGGGGTAGGGGTAGCTGCCCGCGACCGAGCCGATGTTGATCACGTGCCCGCGGCCGCGCTCCACCATGCCGGGCAGCAGGGCGCGGGTGAGGTGCGCGAGACCCTTGATGTTCGTGTCGATCATCTGGTCCCAGTCGTCGAGCTTCGCCCGCTGGGCAGGCTCGAGTCCCTTCGCGAGACCTGCGTTGTTGACCAGCAGGTCGACTTCGGCGAACCCGTCGGGCAGCGTGCCGGGGAGCGCGGCCACCGCGTCGGCGTCGCGGACGTCCAGCTCGAACGGCAGGACGTTCTCGCCCAGCTCGTCGGCCAGCTTGTCGAGCCGGTCCTTGCTGCGCGCGGCCGCGACGACCTTGGCGCCGTCCGCGGCGAACCGGCGGACGATCTCGACGCCGAACCCGGCGCTGGCACCGGTGACGAAAACGGTCTTCTGGGGCATCACTTTGTCTCTTTCAAGAACCGTGCGAACACGTCGTTGAACTCGGCCTCGCGTTCCAGGTTAGGCATGTGGGCGGCGCCCTCGATCACCGCCAGGGTGGAGCGGGAGAT
Organism: Amycolatopsis thailandensis; assembly: GCF_042723255.1. NCBI lineage: Bacteria > Bacillati > Actinomycetota > Actinomycetes > Pseudonocardiales > Pseudonocardiaceae > Amycolatopsis > Amycolatopsis thailandensis. The sequence continues at coordinate 1,191 of NZ_JBHXJK010000022.1, read as the reverse complement.
CAGGTCGTGCATGAGTTCCGCGTCCGAGACCGGCGTGAACTCGTCTTCGGTCCCGACGACGACCAGGCTCGGCACCTTCACCTGGGCGAGGCTGTCCCGGTAGTCCGGCCGCTCGGCCCGCCCCCTGAGCGCGGCCGCCGCTCCTTCCTTGGGAGTCGTGCGCATCATCTGTAAGACGTGCGCCGCCACGTCCGGCATCGTGCGGACGTTCTCCGGGGAGACCATCTTCGTGAGCACCTCGTCGGCGTACCAGCCGATGCCCTCGGCGAGGACCCGGTCCGCCGTCTCGTTGCGGACGCGCTTGCCGTCTTCGGTCTCCTCCTGTGGGGAGGTGTCGGCGAGCAGGAGGCCGGCGACGCGCTCGGGATAGGTCCGGTGGAACTCCATGACGATCTGCCCGCCCATGGAGAGGCCACCGAGTACGAAGCGCCCGAGGCCGAGGTGGTCCGCTAGGCGGGCGATGTCCTCGGCGAAGACGTCGAGTCCCGTCTTCTCGCTTCGCGCGGGGAGGGTGGTCTCGCCGTACCCGCGAAGGTCCGCCGTGATGACCCGGTAGCCCTCCCGGCTGAACCGCTCGGCCTGGGGACGCCACATCGAACGGTTGAAGGGGTGGCCGTGGACGAGGACGACGGGCAACCCGGTGCCGATGTCGTCGTAGGCGACGGAGATGCCGTCGAGTTTCGCAGTGCTCATGGAGCCGACGCTAATCGGAGCAATCGGTGGGATCAAGGCGGTGCAATGTACTCGGAGCAATGTTCTTGCCCAGGAGTTCACCTGGGGTCTCCTCCGGCGATCATCGGGTGATCGCCGGGTCTGGGCTCGTTTATGGCCTCTGACCTGCGCGAATGTCGTTAAGGTACCCCCCTGTTTTCGGGGGTTTCCGGCCATGTAAAGTTCTCTTCGTCGCCAGGGAAACCGAGCGGCCGACCGGGACACGAACCAAGCTCTCGCCTCAGGCGATTGAGTGGGTGTCCCACCAAAAACTGCTAGAAATAACTGCTTCAGATAAGGCCGTGTAGCCACGGTGCGATCTGGGGTGTGTTGCTTGAGAACTCAACAGTGTGCTAGTGAACTAAGCCAGTAGAGCTTATGTATATGTAACCTCGTTTTGAGGTTCCTTTGAGAGCAAGTATTTATTTGCCTCGATCAAATTTGACATTGTTGGAGAGTTTGATCCTGGCTCAGGACGAA